>DPKU01000007.1 GCA_003542355.1 Clostridiales bacterium
CTGAGCCAGGATCAAACTCTTAATCAATGTTATCTAATCGGCCGCTTTCGCTTCCGAGTAAATCAAGTTTGAGCAATTGCTCAGAAGAACCGCTTTTGCGTTTCTTCTTTTTTTTCGCTTGCACGAAATTATTGTTTTTCTTTTTGTTAGGAATTGTACGCGAACCTTCAAACTTACGTTTAAAGTTTCTTACCAATCTTTGCAGATTGTTTGTACGAGTCCTTCGAAGATTACTTAAAATCTTCTTTTGACTCAATTTCTACACTATGATGTTTTCAAGGTTCTCTGCTCTTTGTCAGAGCTGCTCCGCTTTTGAGCGGAACGTTTTTATTATAGGATGCCCCCCGCTGTTTGTCAACCGCTTTTTCGATGTTTTTTAATTTCTTTTTCAATTTCGAGGGATCGCTTATTTTCCAGCAGCTCTCGCAATCCGGTATCGATTTCTGTATAATGATTGCATCGATCTGCAAAATTTTTTCGGAGGTACGTCCCATGCACCAGCGAAACCGCACGTCTGTACTCACCGGTATGGCGCTTCTGGCCACGGTCAGCCTTGTCCTTACCCGGTTTCTTTCATTTTATATCCCGTTTTTGGGAGCACAGTCCATGCGTGTAGGCTTTGGAGAGGTACCTGTGATCCTTGCCGGATTGCTCCTGGGGGCGCCGGCCGGAGGCCTGACTGGCCTTGCGGCGGACTTCGTGGGCGCAACACTGTTTCCCAGCGGGCCCTATTTCCCCGGTTTTACGATTTCTGCGTTTCTGACCGGATTTCTGCCAACGTTTTTGTCGCAGAGATTCAAGAAAAAAGAACAAGGCCTATCCAAAACCGTGCTCTTCTTCTCGATTTTATCCACGCAGCTGATCGCCTCAGCAATACTCAATACGCTGTGGATCGTCCTGCTTTACATGGGGCCTTTTACCTGGGAGAAATTCTGGGCCCTGTTTCTTGTCCGTGCGCCTTTTGCGGTAATCATGAGTTTGGTCTATACCGTCGTGGTATATCCCCTTTATTCAAGACTTATGAAAGAAAGACTGTAAACTCCTGCCCAGCGCCCGGGCTTTGTCAAGGGCCGGATGACCGGCGATATCTCCTGCATCGTTGACGCCTTCCGCAGTGACGATGCCCAGATCCTTCCAACCGCTGTATCCCGTAAACACTTTGTAATTATGGATCAATGCCTCGGGTACTGTCGTATCCGTATCTCCATAAACCGCAAGAAGAATACAGGAATCGATCGTGGGCGGCTTGGCCAGGGTGGCATACATGCGATCCAGGGCCAGCTTGAGCTGCGCCGTCATCGCGTAATAATACACCGGGGTGGCAAAAACGATCGTCCTGGCCGAATACAGGTGCGGCATGATCTGCGCCATGTCATCCCGCTGGATGCATATGCCTTCGTGCTCCTGACAATATCCGCAGCCCTGACAGGGCGCAATTTTCAATTCTGCCGTATGGATGACCTGCACATCCAGGCCCGCTGCTTCCGCGCCTTCCGTAAAGGCGCTCGCAAGCATCCGGGTGTTCCCGTTCTTTCGGGGGCTGCCTGTCAAGACAAGAATATCACTCATTCTGGAAGCTCCTCCTTGCAAATCGCTATGCCAGCCGACGCACCGATCCGGTCTGCGCCGGCAGCGATCATCTCTTCTGCGGTTTTCCTGTCCCGGATCCCGCCGGAAGCTTTGACACGCATATTGGGTCCTACCGATTTCCGCATGAGCGCTACATGATGGGCCGCTGCGCCTCCGGTGGAAAAGCCGGTGGACGTTTTAACAAACGCCGCGCCCGCATCTTCGGACAGTTTGCACGCTCCCACGATCTCTTCATCTGTCAAAAGACAGNNACCGCCCGGATATCCTGCAGAACCTGGTCGTAGGCGCCTTCTTTCAGCGCCCCGATACTCAGGACCATGTCGATCTCATGAGCACCCTCCCGACAGGCATATACTGTCTCGCATACCTTCACCTCTGTCGCACAGGCGCCCAGCGGAAAACCCACGACACAGGCAATTTTTACATCGCTGTCCGCCAGTTGTTTCCGGGCAAGGGAAACGAATCGAGAATTGACACAAACCGCATAAAAATGATGCTCAGCCGCTTCCCGGCAGAGCCGGATCACATCTTCGCTGCGCGCCTGGGGGGCCAGCAGCGTATGATCGATGGTGGATGCCAGATTTTTCATGGCTTACACCAAAATCTCTACTTCCATGCCGTTGTTCAGTCCGGCGGCATTGGCTTCGTCGGTATCCAAATGAACTTCTTTTTCGTGTCCCGGGCCGGAACGAACCAGCACGTTGTCAAAAATCAGCCCTCTTTCACCCGGCACTTTCAGACTGACCATCTGCTTATCTGTCACACCGGCTTCCTTCGCCTGTTCGGGAGAAAGATGCACGTGGCGCAGGGCAGCGATGGCTCCTGCGGGGATCTCCACCATTCCGGCCGGACCCACCAGCTGCACACCAGGTGTATTGTCCAACTTCCCGCTCTCTTTGACCGGAACACTCACGCCAAGCGCTCTGGCATCGGTAAAAGCCAGTTCCACCTGGGTTTGGGGACGGACAGGTCCCAAGACGCGGACGCCTTTCAGGGTGCCCTTCGGTCCCACGATGTCCACTTTTTCTTCGGCAGCATACTGCCCCGGCTGCTTTAATGCTTTGGATGAATGCA
>DPKU01000103.1 GCA_003542355.1 Clostridiales bacterium
GGCGCCGATCTGTCTGCAAAACAGGGTGAAACTGCCGCCGGCCTTTGTCTCCACGAAGACCGGCGCGCTCACAAAGGTGCCTTTCCCGTGCATTTTTTTGAGTTTGCCGTCTTCCACCAGCAGGTTGATCGCTGATCGGAGCGTCACTCTGCTGACGTGGTACGTCTCGCAAAGCTTGTCTTCGGAAGGGATCTGATCTCCGGGACGGTAGGTGCCGTCATTCAGGGTTTTGCCGATGGCGTCGGCGACCTGTCTGTAAAGGGGCGTCTGACTGTTCGGGTGAAGTTGCATCATTGATACCTCCATGCTCCAATATAGCAATATGATACCACATAATACGTCTTATTGAAAACAATGAATTCTCTAAATTTACGGGGGAAGTCCTGTTGACACTCTGCAATAATACGTGTTAAGATGTCTCAATCAAGAAGATAGAAACATTCTTCAACTACGATGTACAGGAAAGGTAGAGTGAAATGAAGAAAATAGCTGCAATCATAATGATTCTTGCTTTGGTCCTGGCCCTTGCCGGCTGTGGTCCCAAAGAAGACCCGAACGCAGAAGCCACCTGGGAAGACCAGCTGGGCAATGCAGGGGTCATCCGTATCGGAAACAGCCCCAACTATCCGCCCTACGACGATGTGGACGCCGATGGAAACATCATCGGGTATGATGCGGATTTCGTAGCGTTCATCAGCGAATACTTGGATTACCCGGTAGAGATGATCTCCCTGGAGTTCAACACGATCATCGCATCCCTGGATGCGGGTACCATCGACCTTGGCGTGTCCTGCTTCTCCTATAAAGAAGACAGAGTGGTGGAATATTCGGAATCCTATCTCGACACGACCCAGGCAGTTCTGGTAAGAGCCGACAGCGGGATCGCTGCGTCGGAAGACCTGGCCGGCCGTGCCATTTCCGCAGGCCGCGGCAACGTCGGTCTGGACCTTTGCTATGAATTCCAGACCACGCTGGAAAACGTGGACGTGATCGTCGGCGAAGAAACAGCCGTTTCGGTGGAAGCCCTGAAGAGCGGCGCCTTCGACGCATACGTGGCTGAACGCGCAGTTTGCGAAGCCTATGCAAACGCCAGCGAAGGTCAGCTGATCGTCCTGGAAGAGGACTTCTGGCCCGACAGCATTTTCGTCGTGGCAAAGCTGGGCAACGCAGAACTGATCGGAAAGATCGACGAAGCCATCGCGGCATTCCGCGAGTCCGAAGGGAGCCAGCAGATATTTGACAAGTGGTTCAAATAGATCAACTCAGCAAATGTTTCGCATGGAGCTACAGGAACGTAGCTCCATGCCTGTCTTAGGAGGTGTGGTTCTTGTCTCTTGCACTGATCGAAAAAATACTGACGCCGGAAAACCTGGAATTCATGATCAAAGGCGCCGGCTATTCCCTTGCCATTGCCATCTGCGCCCTTTTTGGCGGCTCGGTGCTGGGACTTCTTGCTGCGGCGGCGAAAATGTCACACTTCAAGATACTCAGAGCAATATCGAACATTTATTGTGAGATCTTTCGGGGCACGCCAATGCTGCTGCAGATCATGCTGCTGTACCTGGCAGGGCCGGTACTGACCAAGACCTTTCTGGATTTTGTCTATACCCCGAATCCCTATATCATCGGCGCGGTAGCCATCGCTATCAACTCCGGCGCCTACGAGACGGAGCTGTTTCGTTCTGTCATCCAGGCGGTGGACAAGGGTCAGTGGGAAGCGTCCCACACCATCGGACTCACCTATTTTCAGACCATGCGGCATGTCATCCTGCCACAGGCCTTCCGACGGGTCATACCGCCCTTTATCAACGAGTTCATCGTACTTATCAAGGATTCCTCCCTGCTGTCCACCATCGGCGCCATCGAGCTTCTCAGGAGCGCTCAGATCATGACGAGCAACTACTACAACTTTTTCGTACCTTATACGGCTGCCGCAGTGATGTATCTGGTGATGACTGTCACGATTTCCAATGTAGCCCGCGGAGTTGAAAGGAGGCTGGCCGAAAGTGATTAAAATGATCGATGTCTGCAAATCCTTTGCAAAGGGCAAAATAAAGGCGGTCCAGCATGCCGACTTCGAAGTGAAAAGGGGAGAAGTGATCTGTGTGATCGGTCCCTCCGGCTCCGGGAAGAGTACGCTGATCCGATGCATCAACGGCCTGGAGATCCCAGACTCCGGAGAGGTATACATCGATGGCCAGCAGCTGCATTTCGACAAGCTGAAGGATCAGATCCCCCTGATCATGCGCATGGGGTTCGTCTTCCAGCACTTCAACCTGTTTCCCCACATGACGGTGCTGGACAACCTGACGCTGGGCCCCATACAGGCGCAGAAAAAGGATCCGAAAACGGCGGTCGAGCTGGCAAAAGCCCTGCTGAAAAGAGTCGGACTGGAAGACAAGATGGAAAGCTACCCGGCCCAGTTATCGGGCGGCCAGAAGCAGCGGGTCGCCATTGCGCGCGCCCTTGCCCAGGAGCCCGAGGTCCTTTTATTCGACGAGCCCACCTCCGCGTTGGATCCGGAGATGATCGGCGAGGTATTGGACGTGATGCTGGAGCTGGCCAAGTCGGGCATGACCCTTGTGGTCGTGACCCACGAGATGGGTTTTGCCAGAGAAGTTGCCACAAGAGTCGTATTTATGGACCAGGGGCAGATCCTGGAAGTCGGTACGCCGGGCGAAGTATTTGACCACCCCAGGAGCGAACGCCTTCGGGACTTTTTGTCCAGGGTGATCCACATATAAGAGAGTGATGGAATGAGCAGAGATTTTTTATCCATATTCAGCAGCGTCAAGCCGGTGATGGGCATGCTGCACCTGAATGGAGACACGGAAATAGAAGTCATCCGGCGCGCCAACGAAGAGGCCCGTATCATGACCGAAAACGGTGTAGATGCCGTGATCGTGGAGAACTATTTCGGAACACCTGAGTATGTAAGGGCCGTGCTGAGGGATTTTCAAAGCAACAAGGTCCAATTTGTGTATGGCGTCAATCTTCTGGACGATGATGAGGCGAATTTTAAGGCTGCCATCCAATATGGCGCTGCATTTTTGCAGCTGGATTCCGTGGCGGGCCATCTGCCTCCGGCGGAGGATGCGGCCTTCGGCCGTTTTATGAAAACATGGCGGGATGCATACGAAGGTTGCGTGATCGGCGGCGTGCGCTTTAAGTATCAGCCATATCTTTCGGGACGCAGCCTGGAAGAAGATCTGATCATCGGCATGGGCCGGTGCGACGCCATCGCTGTGACTGGACTAGGCACGGGCATGCCCACGGAAATTTCAAAAATAAAAGAATTCAGGGATATCGTTGGCGATTTCCCACTGCTGGTGACTGCAGGCGTCACCCCGGAGAGCTGCCCAGCCCAATTTGCCCTTGCGCACGGAGCCATCGTGGGAAGCTATTTCAAGGATTCTCATACGGCTGCGGGCAATATATGCAAGGACCATGTGCGCGAGCTGATGACCGTCGTTGAAACGATCAGGCGCGGTGTGTCATGAGATCCCTCAATGCGGAAGCGCTAACGGAAAAAATATTCTTCCCCTACGGCGTCTTCTACGACCTTCGGGCGGAAGGAACGGCCGGCGAGGTGATCCGAAGCGTCGGCGAGGGTTATTCGGACGGTTTTACGAAGCAGCCGCTCATCGACCGGCCGGGAAGCCTGGGGTTGACTTGTGCTTCCGCGGTTCCCTATACTATAGAAAAAATGGAAAGACACCTGCATACCCGGGAAGCGATGATGTGTGCCGGTGAGCCCATCGCATTTCTTGCGGCACCTGCCTGCGACGATGCCCCGGAAGAGGCGGATGTGCGGGCCTTTCTCTTGGAACCCGGACAAGTCGTGGTCCTGGAGCGTGGAATTTGGCATTCACCGGCCTTTGGCATTCAGGGACCGGCCGCCTATTACTGGATGGCCGAAGCGTATGAGGGCGAGCCCACGGTCTGGAAAGCCATAAAGGGCGGGCCTGTACGGCTCAATGATTCCTTATCGGAGGAGTAAAAATGTCGAAATATACAGTATTTCTGGGCGATGTGGCCCTGGACGAATACTATCGCACTGATATCTGGCCCGCTGCGGGCGGCAAGGCGTTTGCCGATCA
>DPKU01000044.1 GCA_003542355.1 Clostridiales bacterium
TCGGAGCTGCAGATCCTGTCACAGAAGAAGATCTCACAGTTGGAAGCAATGTATGCCGAATACAAGAGAAATTTGCTGTAGGAGGAAAAGATGCCTTTGCCCTTGACTGTCGGCGAGAAAGCGCAGATGAAAAAAAAACATCCCTGCGGGGGTGACGTGTTTACGCTGGAGCGGGTAGGGGCAGATGTGCGGATATCCTGCGACACCTGCGGCGCCCAGATCCGGATGCCGCGCCGGGAGTTTGAAAAGAAAGTCAAAAAGCTGTTGCAACAGGAAACTGAAAAGCTGCAGGATGTTCCTGCGGAAGAATAAACAGACGGGCCGCCCTTGTACACAAGGGCGGCCCGTGTTTGATGTGTCCTTTTGCTAAATCAGCTTGTTTTTGATAAGCCAGTTTGCGGCGGCCAGATCCCTGATGAAAATCTTTTCCAGAGCCTTCCGGATCGGAGCCGGGGGCTCTTTTATTTTTTTGCCGCCCTGCGTCGGGGGGCTCTCCTGCTGCTTCAAAAAGTCTGCGATGTAGGTGATCACAGCCCGGCGGCTGAAACGGCGGATCCGTTCCATGCTTTTCTCGATCTGCAGGAAGGACAGTTTTTTAAAGCCCTTTCGCAGTTCTTCCAGATCCGAATCCTCGGAGTTCACATACTGATCCACAGCGATACGGACCCGGTCGAAGAACACGTCTTTGGTATAGATGATCTCCGGATCCAGTCCGAAGGCGAAGGCGGCGTATTCCGCGGTTCGTATGGTGCGAAGATCCATCTGATCCTTGCCGAAGGAGTAGCGGAAGCCTTCCAGAATGCCGAAGGCCTTTAGTGTGTCCAGATACCCCAGTCTCATGATGTGCCGTGCGTTATCGGCGTCGAAGATGAGAAAGGATCCCAGATCCCAGTAGCATTGGATCAGGGTCGTCCGGTCCTTGGCCGTGGCCAGGTCTTCTTCCCGGACTTTGCCTGCCGCCTGCAGGTTTACGGCAATGATCCGGTCTGCGCCTTTTTCCAGCGCCATAGAGATGGGCATATAGTCGTAAAAAGCGCCGTCCAGGAATTTTTCATCGTGGATCTCGTAGGGTGTCACGGCAGGGAAACAGGCGCTGCTGGCAAGAATGTAGTCCAGCATCTCTCCCTCCGGGATATCCTCCTTCCACATATAAAGCGGATCCATGGACGGGAACTTGACTGTGACGATACCAAAAGCCACATCGGAATTGCGGATCTTTTGTTCGTCAAGATTTTGGCCCAATATATCCTTGATCGTGGTAAATTTGACACCTTTGTTTTCCACCACGTGGGCGTAGTCGAAGACCATGTCGGTCTCCAGCTGGTTCCACAGAGCTTCCGCATCCTTGTAGGCATCCTGGGCCACGGCGGCGGCGTTTATGGCGCCGATGGAGGTACCCACGGCAATGTGAATGGGAATGTTCAGTTCTCGAAGCGCCCGCCAGACACCGACCTGATAGGCGCCCCGGGATCCGCCGCCGGACAAAACCAAAGCGGTGCAGCCAGGAATCGGCGCCATCATCTTATCCGGGTCCTTGGGCGGACGAATTTTCCGGCTTCCCGGCTTGATTTTCACTTTAGGTTCAGACATGTTCCAAGCACCTCCCCGATGGGTTCGCGGATCAGAAGATCTGCCTCCTGGTCTACGCCGGTGACGGACCGGTTGATCAGAACCAGTTTATCTCCGTTGAAGTTGTGAATAAATCCGGCGGCCGGCCAGACGGCCAGGGACGTGCCGCCGATGATCAGCACATCCGCCGCTTCGATGGCTTCCACAGACCGGCGGATGCAATCTTCGTCCAGGGCTTCTCCGTACAGGACGACCCGGGGTTTTACCGTTCCGCCGCAGACGCTGCAACGGGGGATCCCGTTTATCCAGTTTTTCTCGTCAACCAAATGCGCCAGCGCGTACCGGGCATCGCAGGAAAGACAGCGGTTGTCGTGAATGGATCCGTGGAGCTCCAGTACATTTTTGCTGCCGGCCATCTGGTGGAGACCGTCCACGTTCTGGGTGATGACCGCTGCCAGTTTCCCCTGCTCCTCCAGCATGGCCAGGGCGCGATGCGCCTTGTTTGGCTTTGCATTCTTGGGAATAAAGTTTTCTTTGTAGTAGGAGAAAAATATTTCCGGCTCCCGGAGAAAGCATTCTTCGGACAGCAGGTACTCCGGCGCGACGCCGTAGCGATTGCGCGCATTGTACAAACCGGATTCCGATCGGAAATCCGGAATGCCGCTTTCCGTGGAAACGCCGGCGCCACCGAAAAAGACCATGCGCCGGCCATTCTGAAGGATCTTTTTCAGTTCTTCGTACATCGTGATTCCTCCGCTTTCTATCATGATACATCACGGGGGATTTTTTTGAAAGCGAAAGCAGAAACAGGTTGAACATATGTTCTTTTCGGCATATAATGGAGCTATGAAAAATGCGGAAGCGGTCATGGAAAAACTGAAGATCCTCACCGATGCGGCCAAGTACGATGTCTCCTGTTCCAGCTCCGGTCACGAAAGACGGGGGAAGAAAGGGCAGATCGGCAGCGCCTCGAAAGCCGGCATCTGCCACTCCTGGACGGCGGACGGCCGCTGCATCTCCCTGCTCAAAGTCCTGTACACCAACCGCTGTGTCTACGACTGCGAGTACTGCATCAACCGGCGCTCTGCCCAGGTGGAGCGGACGTCCTTTACGCCGGAGGAGCTGGCGGACCTCACCATGGAGTTCTACCGCCGGAACTATATCGAGGGTTTGTTTCTCAGCTCCGCCGTGGACGGCACGCCCGACCGGACGGGGGAGGAGATGTGCCGCGCGTTTCAAATTCTACGGGAAGAGCAGGGATTCCTGGGCTATATCCATGCGAAGATCATTCCGGGCACGTCTCCCGAACTGGTGGACCGGATCGGCCGGCTGGCCGATCGGGTGAGCGTAAATATCGAGCTGCCTTCTGCGGAAGGCCTGGAAAAGCTGGCGCCCCAGAAGAAGCCGGAAGGCATCCTGGGGCCTATGGACCAGATCACCCAGTCCATGGCCGAGCAGCGAGCCCTGGTGGGGGCGGGAAACCGGTATTCCCACTACCGCTACCGGGCGCCGCTTCTGGAAGAAGAAGGGGGAAGCACATATGTGGCCTCGGCGGGAAAATATCTGACGGACCGGCAGCAGGATGCCCTTGCCCATCAGAAAAAGGATCGGTTTGCCCCGGCGGGGCAGACGACCCAGCTGATCATCGGGGCCACAGAGGACAGCGATCTTAAAATCCTGGCGCTTTCCCACAGTCTGTATCGAAAGTTTTATATGCGGCGGGTCTATTTCAGCGCATACATCCCTTTGAACGATTCCCCGCTGCTCCCCGCCCGGGGAAGCAGTGTGCCGCTTCTTCGGGAGCATCGGCTGTATCAGGCCGACTGGCTGATGCGTTTTTATGGATTTACGGCCGACGAGATCGTGGACAACGGCCATCCTAATCTGGATCTGGAGCTGGACCCCAAAGTGTCCTGGGCGCTGCGGCATCCGGAGTGTTTTCCCATGGAGGTCAACAAGGCCGGCGCCGAAGAACTCCTGCGGATCCCGGGGATCGGCAACACCTCCATGGTCCGGATCCTGCGTCAGCGCAAACTGGGACCCTTGCGCTACGACGACCTCAAAAACATCGGCGTGGTCCTGAAGCGAGCCAAGTACTTCATCACCGTGGGTGGAAAATACTACGGCTCTGCCGTCGTCGAGACGAAGCTGAGGGAACACCTGATGATGCAGTCCGGCGGACTCCAGCTGAGCTTTCTGGATCCGCAAACGAAATTACTGGGAGAATAGATATGGAATACGTGTACGACGGGACGTTCGACGGCCTCCTGTGCTGCCTCTACGCCCACGTCTACGAAGAGGCAGCACAAGCCATACTGCCCGAAACGGACGCCGGGCAGCTTGGCCTGGCTCCGCGGAAAAAAGTGAACACCCGGAGCCGGGAGGCCGGCCGCGTGGCGGACGCCATCGAAAGCAAGATCTCCCGGAACTGTCTGCGCCGCTGCTATCGTGCCTTTTTGAGCGGAGAGCCCGGGGCAGAAATGGACATTTTGACCTACGTCTTTTACGGATTTTCCAAAGGAAAGGATGTGGACCTCCTCCACGGAGATCCCATCGTTCGCCGGATCGATGTCCTGAACCATAAAGTAGGCCGGGAAGTGGAACGCATGCTGGGCATGATCCGCTTCGGCCTGATCCACGATCCGGATGGACAGCCCGTCCTCTATGCCCATATTGGTCCGGACTGCGACCTGATCCAGTTGGTCATGCCCCACTTTTTGAACCGCTACCGTAGGGAACCCTTTGTGATCCACGACGTCAAGCGCGAAAAAGCGGCTTTTTCCGCCGATGGACGATGGGTGATGCGCCCCCTTCCCAGAGACTTTTCACCGGAGTACACCACCGACGAAGAAGCCTGCCGGGCCCTGTGGCGCCAGTATTTTACCAACGCCGCCATTCAGGAGCGGATCAATCCCCGCTGCCAGAAAAACTTTATGCCCAAAAGATATTGGCAGTACCTTGTAGAAAATCCGGAAGAAAAACGCGCTCCGATATGATACAATGATTTCATACAACGGAGGTAGAAATTGAACATATTGGTATCAAACGACGACGGCGTCCATCGCCGCGGGATCCGGGAACTGGCCGCTGCGCTGAGCCGGATCGAAGGAGCGAAAATATACGTGTTTGCCCCAGATAGGGAGCGGACAGCTGCAGGCCACGGGATCACCATGCGGGATTCCCTGTATCTGCAGGAGTGGAGCAAAGAAGACTATCCCGGCGCCGAAATGGCGTTTTCCTGTTCCGGGACCCCGGCAGACTGCGTTAAAATCGGCATTTCTCTTCTTCGCCAACAGGGCGTGGAGATTGATCTGGTCTGCAGCGGAATCAACCACGGTTCCAACCTGGGTACGGATGTGTATTATTCCGGCACGGTGGCAGCC
>DPKU01000186.1:0-1048 GCA_003542355.1 Clostridiales bacterium
GACTCATCTCCATTACGGACATGCCGCATTTCTGGTAATTTGTCATTTCTGAAGCGGCCTGTTCCAGCACTTCCAATGGGAGCATGGATGGTCCGGCGGAAAAGTTGTACACTCTGGATTCGAACATTCGATACGCCTCCTGTCTGTTGCTTTGCGCATGGTTCCGGGGAAAAGATTATGCAAAAGTATAACACAATATGGTACAATGGCAAATAGAATGTTTGCATACAATTACAGCGAAAGGCCCTACTTGCACTATGAAAAAATCCCGTTTTCTGATCCTAATATTGACACTGACTCTGCTTCTTTCGAACGTTGCTCCTGCATCCGCACTAACCACAGAACCCCGCCTGGAAGCGGAATCTGCAGTGCTGATGGACATGACGACCGGAGAGATCCTATATGAAAAAGCGGCGGATCGAAAAATGTTCCCCGCCAGCACCACAAAAATGATTACCTGTATATTGGCACTGGAGCACCTGGATCCGCAGTCCGTGGTCATCATTGATGATCAAGTGGCGCAGACCGGCGGAAGCAGCATCGGTTTGAAGGCCGGCGAAGTGGTTGGGGTCATGGACCTGCTCTATGCGCTGATGACCGAATCGGCCAACGACAGTGCTGAAGCTCTGGCCTGGGCCATTTGCGGCAGTGTGACGGAGTTTACAGTACTCATGAACGAAAAAGCGCGGGAATTCGGCGCTGAAAACACGAATTTTGTCAATCCCCACGGCCTTCACGATCCGCTCCATGTGACCACGGCGCACGATCTGGCTTTGATCGCGAAAAACTGCATGGAAAACGAGACTTTCCGAATGCTGGTCCGCACGACTTCCTATCACATGGAAGCCACCAACAAGAGCGGGCCAAGAGATTTCAAGACCACAAACCGGCTGCTCTGGGATGAACAGGCAGCCACTTCGATCTATGTGAACGGCGTGCTTCGGCACTGCAAATATCCCAAGGCGATCGGCGTCAAGACCGGCTATACCAGCCAGGCGCAGGGGTGTCTGGTATCGGCAGCCACACAGGACGGAACGACACTTCTGTC
>DPKU01000186.1:1056-2967 GCA_003542355.1 Clostridiales bacterium
AATTATAAGACGATCGGCGTCCTTGACGCAGGAACAGAGCTGGGAACGGTTTCGATCCGCAGAGGCGCTGTCAACCAGGTCATTGCAGTCACTGAGCAGGATATTGCCTACACGGTGCCGGTGGAAGCTTCCGAATCGGTTTTGACTACAGAAGTTCGACTGGATCCCTTTGTCCGGGCTCCTGTAGAAGCGGGACAGAAGATCGGGGAGGTGGAATTGCTGGAGAGTGGCAACCGGATCGCCGTGTTTCCGGCCATCGCTGCCGCAGGCATCGAAAAGGGCGGGGCCCTTTCGATCTTCGGCATCGAAGACACCACTGCAGCCCTGCTCGGAAAGATCCTGCTGATCCTGATCCTCGGGCTGATCCTTTTGCTCGTGATCTATATCGTTTATAAACGGCGTCAGATACGGCGCAAAAAACAGGAGCGTGCCCGGCGCCTTCGCGAGAAGAAGGAATACGAGGAAGCCCGGCGCATGGAATGGGAACGGCACTACGAAAGCCGTCACTGGGAAAACCGTTAGGATTGCGCACAGCGCAGCGACCCGGAAATGTTTGACATTCGCGAACAACTGAAAAAACTCCCCGACAGCCCGGGTGTGTATCTCCATAAGGATGCATTCGGGCAGATCATTTATGTGGGCAAAGCGATCTCTCTGAAAAACCGGGTGCGACAGTATTTCAATTCGCCCAGAAACCAGCCGCCCAAGGTCCGCAAGATGGTGGAGCAGATCACCGAGTTTGATTACATCACCACCGGCACTGAAATGGAAGCGTTGATCCTGGAATGCAACCTGATCAAAAAGTATACGCCGAAATACAACGTTCTCCTCCGGGACGACAAGACCTATCCCTATATCAAAGTGACGTTGGGAGAAGATTATCCCAGAATCCTGAAAACCAGGAGGCTGATCAACGACGGTTCCAAATATTTTGGGCCCTATACCGACGCCGGCGCCGTGAACCAGATCATCGACCTTCTCAACAGGGCGTACGCCTTGAAACGGTGTTCTACCGTACAATTCCCCAAAGATGTGAAGCCTTGTCTGAATTATCATATCCGGCAGTGCCGCGGGATCTGTCTGGGCACAGCGGATCGGGCAGAATATGCACGTGCCGTGGAAAAGGTCATGGATTTCCTGCAGGGGAAAGACCGGGATCTGAACCGTACGCTCACCGCCCAGATGCAGCAAGCCGCTGAGGCGATGGATTTCGAAACTGCAGCTTCCCTAAGAGACTCTATCGAAGCGGCCAAAGCGATCACCGAAAGGCAGCGTGTGGTGCTTTCCCGAAAAGAAGATTTGGACCTGGTGCTCATTCATTCGGGTGACAGCGGTGTTCACGGGATCCTGTTCACGGTGCGGGAAGGAAAGCTGTCGGGTCGGGAAAGCTTTCCTCTGGGTGACCTGCATCCGGGCGAGGAAGCGGACCTGGCCGGCGCATTTATCCAGCAGTACTACGATGCCAACGTGCTGATCCCCAGAGAAATCTTAGTGGAAAAGTTGCCCGTGGATGCAGCGCTGCTCTCGGAATGGCTCACGGCACAGAAGGGCAGCAAGGTGTCTGTGAGTGTTCCCGAACGAGGTGAAAAACGGGCGCTGTTGTCGCTGGTCAAGCAGGATGTGGAAGTGATGGTCCGGACGCTGGACGAGCGGGCGGTGCGACAGAAGGAAAAGCAGGCGGCAATCCAGGCGGCATTCACAGAAATACTCGGAGAACCCCTGGGCAGCGCTGTCCAACGGATCGAAGCGTTCGACATCTCCAACATCAACGGCGTCGATTCCGTGGGGGGTATGGTGGTTTTTCTGAACGGACAGCCGTATAAGAAGGGATATCGTCGCTTTAAGATTCGCTCGGTGGAAGGCGCCGATGACGTGGCCAGCCTGCAGGAGGTTCTGTTCCGGCGGCTCAAG
>DPKU01000025.1 GCA_003542355.1 Clostridiales bacterium
TGATACGGAGAAGGACAGCACTGCTGCGGGAAAATGGCTTTCTGCTCAGCAACGGTCCGGATCAACGGTTCCTGCATTGCACAGTTTGTGCTGAAGAATGCAGTGTTGACTCCATATTCAGCTACGAGAGCCGGAACGTTTTCGATGATCCACTGCTGTGCGCCGGAAACGCCTGCATCGCCTGTGGGATCGGGCGCAGTTGCTTCTACATATTCGATGCCCATTGCTTCGCATGTGGAGATAAAGAGTTCTCTGCGGGCTGCGATCGTCGCATAGGACAGATGACGGGCAAAGGAAACGTGAACAAACGTCTCGGCACCCTGCTTGGCAGCTTGTTCGATGACTGCGGTACCCATAGAGATTTCATCTACGAGCATGCAGATGTCTGCTTTGCTGGCAATCGTTGCGGGGTCTTCTGCAACTACGCCGGCGATGAACAGCATATCGGGCCGGGTCTCCCTGACCTTGTCAATGGCTGCTGCTGCTCCGGGAACTGCCTGCACAAATACGATCGCTTTGACTTCGGGATCGCTGGCAAGCCCGACAACCTGAGCGATGGTCGCTTCGGTCTCTGTCGAGAAATTGTCCGGATAGGTTGCCGTAACGATCATGTCGCCATATTTCGCTTTGGCATTTTGAGCAGCTTGGTATTCTTCTTCGCCTTGAGAAACTGTACCGGTGATGATGCCGATCTTATAGCCATCCTCCTCGACAACTTCCCCACCGCCGCCGCAAGCAGCAAAGGAACCCATTACGAGCACCAGCGCAAGCAGCAAGCTTACTGTTTTTTTCATTTTTGTTTACCTCCAAAAATATCATGATTCCGTCGGATCGGCGTTTTCTTGTAAAACGTCTGATTCCGACAACTCAGCGGAGTTATTTTACCATATCGTGTAAGACACATGCAACTAAAACTTAACACAACCTACACAATCCGATTATAAGATATACAATAACGGATCCGCTTAGCCTGCCAATGCCACGATCGCATCCGCCAGGAGCTGAGCATTGAACATCAGCTGTTTGACTGTGATATATTCGTTGGCTACGTGGGCCGATGATTCACAAAGATACCCTTCCGGGCCGAAGCTTACCGCATTGGGCAATGTCCTGGCATAGGTGCCTCCACCGATCTTTTTCGGCGGCAGATCCTCGCCTGTGCGGGCTTTGAATACCTGAAGAAGTCTCGCTACGATTTCCGAATCATCGGGCAGACAATAGCCTGGTTTGAAAATGAAGCTCTTCAATCCTGCACCGGTAGATTCCATGGCGTCGCACAGCGCTTTCTTGATCCCTTCCGGAGACAGCGACGTGGGGCAACGCAAGTCAAATGTCAACTGGAAGCCATTTTCGTTCCAACGGATCACACCCATATTCAATGTGAGCCGTCCCGAGTCATCGGCCTTATCCAATCCGATGCTTTGCCCATAGTATTCCATCCTGAACTTCTCTTTCAAGGTCAGCACGACGTTCATATCGTCTTTTTCGAGGGGGAGGATCGATAGAAAATTGAACATCCCCTGCAGCGCATTCAACCCGTCTTCCGGCATGGATGCGTGGGCTATGGTGCCGATCGCCTTGATCTGTGTTCCTGTTTCCAGCGCTTTGAACGTCAAGGCGCATTCACTGTTGTTGCCAAATCTTTCGGCGACCGCCTTTACCTCTTCGAGTGGAAGCGGAACCACTGCGATCGCCTCTCCTGGCACCACGTTGGCGACCTCTCCGGCTTTGACTGTGATGGTGGAGTGGAATTTTCTTTCAAAGATCGCATTGACGATGCTTTTTTCTGAATTTGTGAGCGGGAATTCCCCGTCAGGTGAAAAAGACAGATCAGGGATCCTGTCGTTCGCTTTGTAATGCGTCATGCATTCCATGCCGCTTTCTTCATCACAGCCTAAAATGATCCTGACTTTGCGTTTCAGTGGGATCCCGGCTTCCCGTATCGCTTTCAGTGCATAGATGGCAGCGATTGCGGGTCCTTTGTCATCCAATGTCCCTCTTCCATACAGCTTCCCGTTCACCAGATCTTTTCCAAACGGATCGTGATCCCAGCCCGTTCCCTCGGGCACGATATCCAGATGGGCCAGCACACCCAGCATTTCCGCTCCCTCGCCTTCGTCTACACAGCCGTAATAGCCCTGTTGATCCTTCGTCACAAATCCCATTCTATCCGCCACACGCAAGGTGTAAGTCAAACATTCATGCACTTTTTCTCCAAAGGGAGCGCCCGGAGCCGGTCCTGCTTTGAGACTGCGGATCGCAAGGCAGCCCTGGAGATCCCGAATCATGTCTTCTTCGTGATCCCTCAGCCAATTGTCAACTCTCTCGTTCATCTTGTACTCCTTTTCCTTTTTCTGCCACGTTTTGGCATCTCGTGTAGTATACAACAAAAGGGCCTTTGGTTTCAACGAATATCTATGATACAATTGCACAAAGATCGTCTCAGAGAAGCCCATGCAAATACAAAAGTATATGAGGTGTAAGAATGGATAGCAAATACGAAAAACTCATTGCCCTGTGCCAAAGCCTGATCCGTGCCGGCACACTGTCCGGAGAAGAAGGCCCTGTTGCAAATTTGCTGATACAGTTCTTTCGAGAAAATGACTTCGATGATATACGGACCGATGCATACGGCAATGTCATTGCTTGTATCAAAGGCAACCGGCCCGGAAAAAAATTGCTGTTTGATGCCCATATGGATACGGTTCCCGTGTCTGACCCTTCCGTCTGGACCGTAGATCCCTGGGGTGGCGAAATCAAAGACGGCAGGCTGTACGGACGCGGCGCCACGGATATGAAGGGCTCGCTGGCGGCCATGATGTGTGCTGCAGCAGCGTTTGCCGGGGACACGCAAAAGGATTTTCCCGGCGAGATCTACATCGCCGGCGTCGTTCACGAAGAGTGCTTCGAGGGAATCGCCTCCCGGGAGATCAGCAAGTCCGTGAAGCCCGACTACGTGGTGATCGGAGAGGCCTCTGATCTAAATCTGAAAATTGGACAGAGAGGCCGTGCAGAAATCGTGGTTGAAACCTTCGGAAAGCCTGCCCATTCGGCGAATCCGGAGAAAGGCCTCAATGCAGTCTACAAGATGGCCGATGTGATCAAAGCAATCAAAACACTGATCCCCACGGAACATCCTGTATTGGGCAAAGGGATCCTGGAACTGACGGACATCAAATCTTCGCCGTATCCCGGCGCATCTGTCGTTCCCG
>DPKU01000036.1 GCA_003542355.1 Clostridiales bacterium
TGGCCAGCGGAAGCAGCGGCAATTGTTATGTGGTACGAAGTCGCAGCACAGCGCTTCTGGTGGACGCCGGCATCAGCGCCCGGCGGATCCGAACCGGACTTGCCGGTCTGGAGCTGGATGCGAGCAGCCTGGCGGGCGTTTTGGTCACCCACGAGCACAGCGACCATATCAGTGGCCTTAAAACGCTCACGCGGACCGGCGATATAAAAATATATGCCAACGAAGAAACGTTTCGGGGGATGCGGTTTCAGCTTCCGGAAGATCGGTGCTGCCGGTTTTCCACAGGAGACACGTTTCAGGTGGGTGATATGGATATTCGGACCTTTGCCGTATCCCATGACACAGCGGATCCGGTGGGCTATTCTCTGAGCTTCGAAGGGCGCCGCATCACCATTGTCACGGATACGGGCGCGGTCACGCAGCCTTTGATGGCAGAGATCCGGGAAGCGGATATCCTTGTGCTGGAATCCAACCACGACGAAAGCATTCTTCGCATGGGTCACTATCCCTGGTTTCTGAAACAGCGGATCCTGGGGGAACAGGGGCACCTGTCCAACGAAGCCGCAGCCCGGGCGCTGGCGGCAGTGCTGCAGGAGGAGCAGTGCAGGGGGCAGAAGAAGCTCCGTCGGGTCCTTCTTGCGCATTTGAGCCGGGAAAACAATTTTCCGGAAATGGCCATGGCGACCATGGAAAACATATTGGAAGAGAGCGGCTGTCCTGCCGGAAACGAAACACAGCTCATCACATTATCCCGGACAGAGGTCAGCCCGATTTACAGCGTTTGACGCAGTGGAATACGTAAAGATCCACATGAAAGGAGGGGTTATCCATGAACGAGGAAATGGAGAAAGTGAAAAGAGAGCCGAGCAAGGGAAGAAGCCAGCTGCTGGCGATCGTGCTGGTCGTGCTCCTGGCCCTTGGCGCCGGATTCGGGGGTGGAATTGCCGCCATGCGCTACATGATGGGCGGGTTCGACTTTGACCTGAGGGATGGCAGCACCATAGGTGGAGATTCGGAGATCCAGATCAATGTCCGGGAGGACGTGACCATCGCCGAAGCCATTGCCCAGAAGGTGCTCCCTTCGGTGGTGGGCATCAGTACCGTCACCGAACAGGAAGCAGGATCCTTTTTTGGATTTGGGGATGGCTACAAGTATGACGCCCAGAGCATCGGGACCGGGGTCATCGTACACGAGAACGGGTACATCCTGACCAATTCCCACGTTGTCAACGACGGGGATACCAAATCTCTTACCGTGAGCCTGTTTGACGGCAGCGATGTGGAAGGGACCGTCCTTTGGAGCGATGCGAATTTGGATCTGGCTGTGGTGAAAGTGGAAGCATCCGGTCTTGTGGTGGCTGAAATGGGCGACTCGGACGAAGTGAGCATCGGCGCCTATGCGGCGGCCATCGGCAACCCTTTGGGCCTGGATTTTGAACGAAGCATGTCCCAGGGCATCATCAGTGGGCTGAACCGTTCCATCGCTGTAGGCAGTGGCGGAGGATCCTCCGGAATGGAAGGGCTGATGCAGACCGATGCCACGATCAATTCGGGCAACAGCGGCGGCCCGCTGCTCAACAGCCGCGGCCAGGTGATCGGGATCAATACGGCCAAGGCGGCCAGCGGAGAAGGCATGGGCTTTGCGATCCCCATCAACGTGGCCAAGCCCATCGTTGCGCAGATCATGGAGAACGGAACCTTTAAGCGGGCCTATATCGGAATCACCGGCGTGGGGCTGGAGGAGCAAACCTACTATTCGGCAGAAGAACTTCTGGCGGAGTTCGGTACGAACGAAGGCATCTATGTGGCCTCTGTGCTGCCGGGCGGCGGTGCGGAAGCAGCCGGCCTTCTCGAAGGAGATGTGATCCTCCGGTTCCAGGACGAAGAGGTTGGGACGATGAATCGCCTTAACACGATGCTTGTGGCCTATCGTCCCGGAGATCAAGTCGAGCTGTTTGTCCTGCGAAGCGGAAGCGAGCAGATCTTCCGCGTGACCCTCACCGACGGAACTGCGGCGCAGTAACCATGAAGATCACAATGCTTTGCGTAGGATCACTGAAGGAAGCATACTGGCGCGACGCCGTGGCGGAATACGCCAAACGGATGAGTCGTTTTTGCACGCTGGAGATCCTGGAGACCCCCGAAAAAAAACTGCCGGCAAATGCCGGCGCTGCAGAAGAGCAGGCGGTCGTGGAAGAAGAGAGCCGGCGCCTGGCCGAGAAGATCCCCGCTTCTCCTCAGGCACAGGTGATCGCTCTGGATATTTGCGGTAAAGAACTGTCTTCCACGGAGCTGGCCGGCAGGATGTCCGAATGGACGCTTCAGGGAAAGAGCGAGCTGGTCTTTCTGATCGGCGGGTCCCTGGGAATGTCGCGCTCCCTGCTGGATCGTGCAGACTTTCGTCTGTCTTTTTCTCCCATGACCTTTCCCCATCAGCTGATGCGGGTCCTTCTTCTGGAGCAGGTCTATCGGGCCTTCAAGATCAATCACAACCAACCCTATCATAAATAAAAAAAGAGGCGAAAGCCTCTTTTTTACTGCAGTTTTCTGACGGCGTCCAGGTACTTGCCCAGCATGCCGATGTTCACGTAATAGTAAGAGAAATTGTCCTTCTTCTGCACCTGGACTAATTCTGAGAAGATCAGTTTTTTCAGGTGTTGGGAGATGGTCGCCTGGGAGTATTCAAAAACGCTGACAATGTCTTTGTTGCAGACCGGCTGGCGGTTGCGGTTGGCGTTGTAGATGTAACGAAAGATCCGGACACGTGCCGGATGCGCCAGGGCGTCGGAAGCTTTTGCGATGAGCAGGATTTCTTCTTCGGGCCATTGGTCGGATTCTTTTCTGATGCGCATGGAACTCCTTTTTCTCGTTTATTCGTAAGGGTGCGAAAAAATTATAACGGAAATACCGGAAAAAAGATAGTCTAAACCTGGGGGATAGGGTATGCTGAATAAAGACAAATGTTTTGCATGAACTGCCCAATATTTTGCAGGA
>DPKU01000120.1:0-903 GCA_003542355.1 Clostridiales bacterium
CTGATGGCGGCCGGTCTTCTTCGACTGGGCAGGATCAAAGGTGTGGAGCGTCCGGCCATCGTATCGATCTATCCGTTGATCGGACAGGAGCAAGCTTTTTCACTGTTAGTGGATGCCGGCGCCAATGCTGAGTGCAAAGCCAGCAATTTGCTGGGATTTGCCCACATGGGCAGCATTTATATGAAAAGCGCCTTCGGCGTGGCATCGCCTACCGTCGGATTGATCAATATCGGAGAGGAAGAAACCAAAGGCACGGCCCAGCTCAAGGAGACGTATCAGCTGCTGAAACAGAGCGGATTGAACTTCATCGGCAATGTAGAGGGGCGTGATATCCCCGGAGGCGCCGCAGATGTCCTGGTGTGCGACGGTTTTACCGGCAACGTAGTCCTAAAGCTGACCGAGGGTATGGCCTGGACCATTTTAAAGGCCATCAAGAAGCGGTTCACCGAAGATATGATGGCCAAGCTTGGTGCGGCGATCCTGTCGGGTAAGATCCGGGATCTAAAAAAAGAATTTGACTATTCGACCTACGGCGGAGCACCGATTCTGGGTATCCGCGGACTGGTGTTCAAAATGCACGGCTCATCCACTGCCGATGCGGTAAAGAATTCGGTCATCAAGGCGGCGCTGGTCGCATCGGGCGATCTGATCGGTCAGATCCAGCAGGCGATGGAAGCGTATGCGGGCGGAGAAGAGGGAATTGGGCCGGATGAAGAGTAGGTCTGCGGAAGACATTCTCCAATATTGCTTTTCAGACAAGGAACTTCTGGAAAAAGCGCTGACGCACAGCAGCTACGCCAACGAAACGACCGGTGATCCGGCCAATGGAAACGAACGCCTGGAATTTCTGGGAGACGCTGTTCTGGATGCGGTGATCAGCGTCTATCTTTTCGAGAAATACAA
>DPKU01000120.1:911-3168 GCA_003542355.1 Clostridiales bacterium
TGGGACGCGGTGAAGAAATGGGCGGCGGCCGTCAGCGTCCTTCCATTGTTGCCGATGCCATGGAAGCCGTGATCGGCGCTGTCTATCTGGACGGAGGGATGACGGCTGCAGAGGCTGTTGTCGGGCATCTGCTGAGCACCACCATTGCCGAAGCCATATCCGGTACGCTGTTCATGGATCATAAAACAGAACTTCAGGAATGGCTTCAGCATCAGGGCAACGGAGAGCCTTACTACCTGATTCTCTCCGAAGAAGGCCCTGATCATGCGAAAATATTTACCGCTTCCGTCAACACCGGGAAGCTCCGGCTGGGCGTCGGGATCGGACACAACAAAAAGGAAGCGGAACAGGAAGCGGCACGCAACGCGCTGGAAGCAATCGGAACCAAGAGGTAAAACATGGTTTTTAAACGTATAGAATTAAATGGCTTTAAGTCGTTTGCCGACCCGGTGGTCATCGAGTTCACCGACGGGATCACTTGCATCGTTGGCCCGAACGGCAGCGGCAAAAGCAATATTTCTGATGCGATACGCTGGGTGCTGGGTGAGCAAAGTCCCAAGATGCTTCGGGGCGGAAAGATGGAAGAGGTCATCTTTGCCGGGACACAGAGCAGAAAGCCCAAAGGGATGGCCGAGGTCACGATCGTTCTGGACAACAGTCAAGGTGTGCTGCCCATCGGCTTTTCCGAAGTGGCCATCACACGGCGGATGTATCGCTCCGGAGAGAGCGAATACCAGATCAACCGTTCCCCCTGCAGATTAAAGGACATTCGTGAATTGATCATGGATACCGGTATGGGCGTGGAAGGCTATTCCATTATCGGGCAGGGAAAGATCGCCGACATCGTCAGCAATAAAATGGAAAGCAGACGGGAGATCTTTGAGGAAGCCGCCGGCATCGTCAAATACCGCAGCAAGAAAGCGGAATCAGAACGAAAACTGGAGAACGCTTCGGGCAATCTGGATCGGGTGAACGATATCATCGGCGAGATCCGCGGACGAATCGACGGATTGGCCGACGACAGCAGGCGCGCGGAAGAGTATCTGATCCTGCGGGATCAATATAAAGAGATCGAGATCAATATCACACTGAAGAGCATCGATTCGGTTTCCGGCAAGAACGAGGCCATTCAACAGGAACTTCA
Organism: Clostridiales bacterium; assembly: GCA_003542355.1. Classification (GTDB taxonomy): domain Bacteria; phylum Bacillota; class Clostridia; order Peptostreptococcales; family Anaerovoracaceae; genus UBA10908. The sequence continues at coordinate 2,056 of DPKU01000120.1, forward strand.
GGAATTGAATGCAGCTGTCGCCGGACAGAAATCCGGCCGGGAACTTTTGGAAAACAACCTGCGTCAAAAGCGGAAAGGCGCTCAGGAGCTGGAAGATCAGACGGAAAGCCTCCGGGAGGCTTTGACAGCGCTGTCCGAAGAAATCCATGCGATGTCCAATCGAAAAGAACTGAATCGGGAGCGATTGGCCACCCTCTCCAGAGAGTTGGACCGCTTGGACGGCGAACGCCGTGTTCTGGAAGAAAAACTGCAGCGGGAAGAGGCCAATGCCCGGGAACTGCAATCTGCCAGAGAAGATGTGGACAGGGAAAGTCAGGCGTGCAGTGTGACGCTGGGCGAGAAAGAACAGATCGTTCGCAAGATATCAGCCCAGCTGAATGTCCAGGAAGAAGCACTGCAGCGACAGAAGGATCAACTGTTTGAACTGGCCGGAAAAAAGGCGGCAGGACAGTCGGAAATCGACAGCATGCTCAGCCTGAAAGGTACGCTGACCAAGCGCGCTTCCCAGCTGGAATCCGAGGGAAGCTTATCGGATGAAAATGACAAAGCATATGCGACAGAGCTGGAAAAAGCCCGAAACGAATGGAACGAAAAAACGCGGAAGAGCCACCAGCTGGAATCGGATATCCGTTCTTTTCTTGAAGATCAAAAAGAACTTTCGGCCCAGGAAGCAAAGATCGGGCGGGAACTGAACGAACGGGCCTTATCCGTGGGTCGAATGAATACCCGCAAAAAGCTTCTGGAAGAACTGGAAAGCGCATATGAAGGATACGGAGGCAGTGTTCAGTTTTTAATGAAGCGAAAACTGCCGGGCGTTATCGGCGTTGTGGGCGAACTTCTGCAGGTGCCCAAAGGCCTGGAGATCGCCGTCGAAACGGCTTTGGGCGCATCGCTTCAGAATATCGTCTGCCGGGATGACGCCTGTGCAAAGGAAGCCATCGGGCTGCTGAAGACAAACCAGGCTGGCCGATTGACTTTTCTGCCCTTGGAAAGCATCCGGACAGGGCGGCCGCTCATTTCTGATAAACTGAAATCTGCAAAGGGGTTTTTGGGCTCTGCTGCAGATCGCGTATCCTGCAGCAACGGCGCAGACAAAGTGCTTGATTATCTCCT
>DPKU01000057.1 GCA_003542355.1 Clostridiales bacterium
GCAGGGTGATGCCCATCGGGACTTCGATCAGGCCGGTGACGTTCACATTGCCAAGAATGGTGTAGACCTTGGTGCCGGGGCTGGAGGGTGTTCCAATTGCTTTATACCAGGCTGCACCGTTGCGAATGATGGCGGGGATGTTGGCGAGGGTCTCGACATTGTTGACCAGTGTGGGATTCTGCCAGAGACCGGCTGTCGTTGGGTAGGGTGGGCGGGTACGGGGTTCGCCTCGATTGCCCTCGATCGATTCGATCAGGGCGGTTTCCTCACCACAAATGTAAGCGCCTGCACCGGCGTGAATGTGCAGATCGAATGAGAAATCTGTGCCAAAAATATGATCGCCCAGCAATCCGTAAGCTCGGGCCTGCTCAATGGCATGTTTCATGCGGGTGATCGCCAGACCGTATTCACCCCGGATATAGACGAAACCTTCATCGGCGCCGACCGAATAAGCTGCGATCATCATGGCTTCAATGATGGCGTGGGGGTCGCCTTCAAGCACCAGGCGGTCCTTGAAGGTGCCGGGTTCTGATTCGTCAGCATTGCAAACGACGTATTTTTTGTCGCCTTTTGCGCTGGCCACGAATGACCATTTGAGACCGGTGGGAAAACCGGCCCCGCCCCGGCCCCGCAGACCGGAGTTCTTGATCTCAGCGATGGTGTCCTGGGGGGTCATTTCCCGAAGGACCTTACCAAGCGCTTCATAGCCTTCATTGATGATGTATTCATCAATATTTTCGGGGTCGATTAACCCCACATTCTTGAGGACGATCCGGTTCTCGGCTGGTAAGGTGCCTTTGCGGGCGGTCAGCCAGGCGACCCGGCCCGTCAGATCGTAAGGAGAAACCTGTTTCTCTTCAACAACCCGGCCTTTGTAAAGATGTTCTTCAACAATGTGCGGAACATCCTGGGGGGTNNTCTTCTTCCATGCCAAAGGCTGCAATTGATTTTTGAAGCGTATTAAAAACCTCCAGCGCGCCTCGGTCCAGACTTTCAGGATCACTCGATACCAGTACCATTGAACGATATGCTTTCATCGGGTTCTCCTATTTGTAGTTTTCCAAAATATTGGGGACTTGGTCCGGTGTGACATTCCCGTAGATGTCATTATCAATGATCATCACCGGACCGACACCGCACACACCCAGGCAGCTTGTTGTCAGAAGTGTCCATTTATCATCGGCGCTGGTCTCTCCCTTGGAAAGGCCGAGCTCCTTCTGCAGTTTCTGCCAAACCTGGCGGCCGCCTGCAACGTGGCAGGGTGCGCTCTCACAGAACTGGATCACATGCCGTCCGCGCGGTTCGGTGGAAAGCATCCGGTAAAAAGTCGCAACAGAATAGATGTGGCTGGTAGGGATGTTCATCTGTTGGCTTAATTCCTGGATCGCGTCGTCAGAAATGTAACCAAATTCACCATTAATTTCATGGAGAATGGGGATGAGTTCGGCTTTCTCACGCCCTTGCTCCTTGACAAGTGTCCGCACAAGCAGGCGGACATCCTGTTCTTTTTTGGCTTCAACTGGCATAACCTTCCTCCTCTGATAGTATCGGTAACGGGCTTACTTGATTTCGATGGCATCGTATGGACAAAGCTGTTCACAGATGCCGCATTTGATGCAGATATCAGGGTCAATGACATGGGTTTGTCGACGCTCACCGGAGATGGCGTTGACAGGGCAGTTCCGGGCGCAGAGTCCGCAGCCCGTACAGGGACCGTCAATGATCTCGAATCGGATCAGAGACTTGCAAACTTTTGCAGGGCAGCGTTTTTCGTAGATATGCGCTTCGTACTCGTCCAGGAAATGCTCCAGGGTGCTTTTAACGGGGTTGGGAGCGCCTTTCCCCAAACCGCAGAGACTGTTCTCGTTGATCTGATCACAGAGATAACGCAAGGTGTCGATATCTTCGGGCTTGCCTTTTCCTTCGCAGATACGGGTCAGTATTTCCAGAATGCGCCGGGTGCCCACACGACAGGGCGTGCATTTCCCGCAGCTTTCATCCTGGGTGAATTCCATGAAGAAGCGGGCGATGTCCACCATGCAGGTGTTTTCGTCCATGACGATGACGCCGCCGGAGCCCATGATGGCACCGACCTTGGCAATCTCTTCGTAGTCCACGGGGGTGTCGAGGAGATGTTCGGGGATGCACCCGCCCGAGGGGCCGCCAAGCTGCACCCCCTTGAACTTGCGCTTTTTAGGAATGCCGCCGCCGATGTCGTAGATCAGGGTGCGCAATGGTGTGCCCATGGGCACCTCCACCAATCCAATGTTGTTGACATCGCCGGACATGGCGAACACCTTGGTGCCCTTGCTCGTGGCGGTACCCACGGAGGCATACCAGTCGCCGCCATGGAGCATGATCTGAGGCACATTGCACAGGGTTTCCACATTGTTGAGAATGGTGGGTTTTTCCCACAACCCTTTGTGGGCCGGAAAGGGGGGGCGGGGGCGCGGCATGCCGCGACGTCCTTCGATCGAGCGCATCAGGGCGGTTTCCTCGCCGCAGACGAAGGCGCCGGCACCCTGGTAGATCTCGATGTCGAAATCAAAGCCCGATCCGAGGATGTCATCCCCCAGCAGGCCGCGCTCTTTGGCTTGCGTGATGGCGATCTGCAGACGGGTGATGGCCAGTGGATACTCGGTGCGCGCATAGATGTAGCCTTTGCGGGCATCGATGGCCTTGGCCGCGATGATCATGCCTTCGAGCACCGAATGGGGGTCGGCTTCGAGGATGCTGCGGTCCATGAATGCGCCGGGGTCGCCCTCATCCGCATTGCAGACCACATATTTTACGGGCTCGCTTTGCCGTTTCACCTGGACCCACTTTTTCCCCGTAGGGAATCCGCCGCCGCCCCGTCCCCGAAGATCAGAGCCCAAAACAACGTCGCAAATCTCGTCTGCGGTCATATTTCGGATGGCTTTTGACAGTGCCCGATAGCCGCCGGAAGCGATATAATCTTCGATGCGCTCCGGGTTGATGATGCCGCAGTTTTTCATCACGACCCGAGTCTGCTTATCCAGAAAAGCCTGACCGTCTGCAGGGATCATAGCGGGTGTATAGGGCGTGCCGCCCACAACGTGAGCGTCAAAAATAAGCTTTGCCGTATCCGGTGTCACCTTGGTATAACGGGTCATTTCCCCGTTGTCGTCATAGATGTCCACGATCGGCTCCAGGTAGCACAATCCGATGCAGCCCGTCACGTCGACGGGTACATCCATTTCTGCAGCACGGATCTGTTCGGCAAACGCCGCGGCGGTCTTCTTTGCGCCGGATGCGATCCCGCAGCTTCCCTGTCCTACGAGTATTCTCATGCGAGTCCTTCCTTTCTGCGGATGTCTTCCAGTATTTCGATCGCGCTGTCCGGGGTGAGATTGCCGTAAGTCTCTTCCGTATCCCCTGTCTTGATCATCATGACCGGAGCCAGACTGCAGCAACCCAGGCAGGCCACATTATTCAGAGTAAACAGATTGTCGGGCGTGGTTTCCTTGTCCTTGATGCCAAGCTCGTGACAGATCGCTTTTTCCACGGCCAGGGAGCCGTTCACATGACACGCGGTGCCTTGACACAAGAGAATCAAATGCTTCCCGATGGGATTCAAACGAAACTGGGAATAGAATGTGACCACACCAAAAATTTTTGCCTGGGTATGGCCGGTGACGTCCGAAATGCGTTTGATAACGTCTCTTGGCAGATAGCCGTAGATCTCTTGTGCCTTCTGCAATATGATGATCAGATTTCCCTGTACGTCTTTGTATTCATTGAGTACCAGATCCAATTGGGCATATTCGCTGCTGTGGCAGTTGGAACAAAGATGCTTGTCTGTTCTTTGATTGTGTTCCATAATGTCCTCCTACTTTGTTAAATATTTATCACAGTGTTCAATGTAACACAGAAAGCAGCTTTCGTAAAGGGGGGAAATGAAAAATTGTTTAAAATATTTTGCAATACAAGAAAAACAGGGGCGATTTCACGCCCCTGTTTGGGTATTAAACTAAATTTTCCTGTTTTTTCGGCGATTTACCGGATCGTGCCCTCGCCGCCCATCAGCCTCGTCAGCTCCTCGATTCTTTCCAGAGGAAATGGCGAAAGCGCAACCGGCTTCATGGCCAGGGACATCAGCTTCATGGGATTGTCATCCGCCGCGATGCGATTCGATGACAGATCTCCGCATTGACGGCAGCGATGAATGATCGCCCATTCTCCGTTTTTTCGTACCCATATCGCGATGGGATCCATGATCCCGCCGCAGTCGGATTCCCGGTCACCCGGATCGATGTCTACATGCAGGCTGGTCAAGCAGTTCGGGCAGTGGTTTCGATGCTCACTGCCGGCGCCGGCGGGTACGACCGGGCGGCCGCATACCTTGCAGGTAAACGTTTCATTGCATGCGTGTTTTTTGTAATATCCTTTTTCAAATGATTTTCTCTTATTTTCCCGATTCATGGGGATCGTCCTCCTAAAAGTAAGTGTGATACCTTTTGGGAGGCGTTGCGGAAATGGTGTTCGCAAACCTCCCGGTCAGCGCACCGTCTCCATTGAATGGTTGTATTTCATAAAACAATCTCCTTTATTTCTGTTATTCGCCTTGCGGCCGATTGACAGTATAGCAAATGTCGTCAGGCAAATCAATAGGTCTGCGCTAAGATTCCAAGGGCAGAAACACCGGACTGCGCTCTTTGTAGATACAATAATACCGAAACCCGCAATCCCTTACGATTTTCGAGGCCACTTCGAAGGAACCGCCGATCCAATCGGGCCGATGCGCATCCGAACCGAAGGTGATGATCTCACCGCCCAGTTCCCGATAGCGCCTCAGGACCGAGGTGTCCGGACCGGGCTGTCCCATCCCGCGGTACAGGGTCTTGGTATTGCATTCGATCCCTTTGCCCTTCCGGATCACCGTCAGCAGAATTTCGTCCAGAAGCTCTGCATATTTCGCATAGGTGAAGTACCGGTTTTTCGAGGGCAGATCTCTGAGTACAAAATCAATATGACCCACCACGTCGTAGGCGTCCGTCGCGGCAATATTGTCCAGCTCCGTTTGGAAATAAGCACGGCAGGCCTCTTCTTCGGAACGGTCCGCATACAGTGCCGGATCTTCCGTATCCCGTCCGTCGTAGCAGTGGGTGGAGCCTATGACAAAATCAAAAGGATACTTCGCAACGTACTTGTTCAGCATTTCGCCCAAGTGGACTTGAAGCCCCAGTTCAATGCCGAAAAGCACTTCGATCTGTTCTGCATATTTTTCTCTGACTGCCCGAAGCCCGTTGAGATACCCTTCCGTATCTCCGGTATCCGACAGCAGATAAATGCTGTGCCACGCCGGGTAGTCGTAGTCCTGGTGATCCGTGATGGCAATGTGTTTCATGCCCAGACTGATGGCTTTCCTGATCTGATCCTCCACCGGCGCAGTCGAATCGCTGGAAAAGCAGGTGTGAACATGCATATCTGATATCACGATGGCGTCCCTTCCTTTCCCGGCTCCAGAGGAGCGCCGGCTTTTGGGATCACGATGGAGACCCTTGTACCCACATCCTGACGGCTCAGCACTTCCATGTGACCGCCGTGCCGCTCTGCGATCCATCGGGCGATGGACAAACCCAGGCCGGTGCCCCCTGTACTCTTTGCCCGGGATTCATCCGCGCGGTAAAACCGGTCGAACACGTGAGAGACCGCTTCCGGCGGGATGCCGATCCCTTCGTCCTGCACGGTCAGAGAAACTGTATCTTTCTTTTCCGAAACCGACAGCGTGATCAACCCCCCTGCGTTGCTGTACTTGATCGCATTGTCGATCAGGATCCGCAGCGCCTGCTTGATCAGGCCCTTGTCCGCATGGATGGACACATTTTGTATGCTGGATGTAAAGTCGTGGCCGCTGTCGATCATCTGGGTCTCCCGAAGGACATCACGGGCCAGGTCGGACAGATCAAAGGTTTCCGGCTGCAGGTGCATCGTATTGCTGTCCCCCCGGGCAAGAAACAGCAGCTGCTCCACGAGCCCCTTCATGTTTGCCGCTTCTTCCTTGATCGCCTGAATGCTTTCCTCCAGGGTCTTCTCGTCGTTTTTCCCCCATCGGTCCAGCAGATTCGCATACCCCTCGATCACGGATATAGGCGTACGCAGCTCGTGGGAAGCATCGGACACAAAACGGATCTGAGACCGGTAAGAATCGTTGATGCGATCCAGCATGCTGTTGATGGCGGCCGCCAGGCCCTGAAGCTCGCTTTCCGTTTCATCCACGGAAATGCGGGTGTCGAGCTTTGCCGCATTGATGGAGTTCAGCTTCACCGCCAGGTCTTCCATTTTTTCTATGTCGAAATCTGAACCCGCCATGTTCAGCGTCCTGGCCGTCTCCGCCAGGGCTACGATCGGCTGGAGATTCTTGCGTATCAGCTGGGCGCCGGAAAAAACGGAGCCCAGGAGAAGGAAGCCCTGAAGCACAAGAAGTGCGGTCAGAACCTGCTTCAACATGGTCACCGAAGCGCCCATCGCCGTTTCGATCCGGTATGTCTGACTACCCGAAATGAACTCGTAATCAAAGACCAGATGCTCCGCCCGTTCCAGATAAGGAAGACCCGCCGCTGCATCGAAGCGATAACTCCTTGCGCCGCTTTGGGTCGCATCCGGCAAAAACAGATGAAACCCTTCCGGTACGATAAAACCTTCCGGATTGCGCAAAATCCTTTCGATGCGATATCCGTTGACATCCTCCCACAGATCCGACCGATCGCCTGGCAAGCCGTATTCACTGACGATCTCCACAGTCTTTGCCAGCGTGTTTTCTGTCCGGAGAAGCATGTTCGTTCCCAGTGCAAGGCAGAGGAAAAGATCCATCGCCACAAAAGTGCCCAGCATGCGCAGCAGCAGGCGTGTATTTAATTTATTGACAAGAGAGGATCGAATTTTTTTTCCCTTTTGCTCCTGCCTTTTATCCTGTGTGTGCTTATTCATCTTTGATCACATATCCCACCCCTCTGACGGTATGGATCAACTTTATATCAAATACATCATCTATTTTTGCACGCAAAAAGCGGACATAAACATCGACGGCATTGGTGCCGCCGTCAAATTCATAATCCCACACGTTGTCCAGCAGCGTCTCCCGGGATAAGACCAGTCCTTTGTTTTTCAAAAGATAGTGCAGCAGGTCGAATTCACGCTTCGTCAATTCCACCGGAACCTCTCCCACATGGACCGCTCGCCTTGCGGCGTCCAGTGTCAGACCGGAGGCTGACAGTGTTTCAGATGTGTCGTTGTGTACAGTTTGTTTTCTCAGGCATGTGCGGATCCTGGCCAGCAGTTCTTCGATGGCGAAGGGCTTTGTCAGATAATCATCTGCCCCGCCGTCCAGACCGGAGACTTTATCATCCACGCTGTCCCGGGCCGTCAGCATAATGATCGGGATGAAGGATCTGCGGCGAATGCGTCGCAAAACCTCCATCCCGCTGATTTGGGGCAGCATGATATCCAGCAAAACCAAGTCGAATTCACCGGTCTGGGCGAGTTCAAGGCCCGTTCTCCCATCGAAGGCTTTTGTAACCTCGTACCCCTCGTAGGTAAGTTCCAGCTCCACAAAGCGAGCCAGCTTTTCTTCATCCTCGATCAACAGTATTCTTGAACTCATATACCCCTACCATTCATACTGCTATTTTGCTTCTCCCTGGCCATCCATGACAGAGCGCTTGATGCTTTCTGCGGTATTGGCCGCCGCATCCATGGCGTTGTTGACAGCTTCCTTTCCGAAATCCGGGCCTCTGAAGGTATACCGGAATCCGCAAAACAGTCCGATGACCATCAAGGGAACCGTGATCCAGAAGAAGAGCAGCATCAGAAGTACCAGGATCGTAATGGAGATCGTCGTCTTGACCTCGCCATCCTTCACCACGTCGATGCTGTTCAGGTTGCCCCTGCGAATGATCTCTCCGCAGAACTTGACAAGCCGCTTGAACGGACCCTCTTCGCCGTCTCTGCGTCCGTGGGCATGCTTTTTCCACTGCTTTCCGTATGCCGGTGCCTCAGGTTCGGGCGCGCCCTTTTCGCTGCTGTAGTAGCCGCCGCCCGGAGGAGGCGCCACACTGCCTTTTTTCTCCAGCTGGATCAGCGCTTCCAGAACATCTCCGTTTGCGATCTCCAGAGCTGCCTTCGCTTCGTCGTAGCTCACGTTTGCTCTGTCACGAAGCTTTTCTACCTGTTCTAATGTTATCATTTTCAATACCTCCTTGATTGATTGTGTGTTCATCATACCAACCAAGGTTTAAAGCACAATTAGGTTCGGATTAAAATCAGATTAAAATCGAAAAGGCGTTTTAAATCTCTTCCTGCTGAGCATCAGCCGTCAGGCTCCGCACGTAATCAACCAGGGGCTGGATCGATGACGGATCGATAAAATCTACGCATTTCCCATAGGTTTCCAGCATTTCCAGGTCTTCAGCACTTCTTTCGGCCGGCGCTTTTTTGAGCGTTGCCTTATACACCATGGCCATCATCGCCTTGTGGACCATGCTTAACTTCGCATAATCCATGCCGCCCCGCAGATGAAAGATCTTTACTTTCTCCTGCATCGGAGG
>DPKU01000085.1 GCA_003542355.1 Clostridiales bacterium
CGGGCAAAGGAGTCGAGGATATTATTTTGACACAGGAGGAAGGAGGATTATAATGATGGATAAGACAATCATTGCCCTCATGGTGGAAAACAATGCGGGCGTACTGTCGAGAGTAGCCATGCTGTTCGGGCGCCGGGGTTTCAACATAGACTCTTTAACGGTGTCAGCGACAGAAGACCCGGACATTTCCCGCATCACGATCACCACGATCGGCGATGAGAACGTGATCAAGCAGATCATTCTGCAAACGAGAAAACTGGTGGAAGTCCTTGCGGTACGCGTCGAGAATCCGCTCGTAGCCATCCAGCGGGAACTTCTGTTGCTCAAGCTGCGGACCAGCGAAAACGATCTTACAGGCATTTCTGCCATCTGCAGCATTTACGAAGCGGCGATCGTGGATCTGTCCGAGAACAGTCTCATCATCGAACTGACGGGAAAACCAGGCAAGATCGACGCCTTCCTCGCTGTCTTAAAAAAATATGAAATCATTGAACAATGCCGGACAGGCGTCACCACGATCGAAAGAGGAGAAGACGCCTTTACTTATCAAAATAGAGAAAGCCATCGCTCATAACAAAAAAGGAGATTACAATGATCAACAAGTATTATGACAAAGACTGCAATCTGGGGCTGCTTGACGGAAAAACCATCGCCATCATGGGCTTTGGCTCCCAGGGACATGCTCATGCGCAAAACCTGAAGGAAAGCGGTGTGAACGTGATCGTGGGCCTGCGCAGCAATTCTGCCGGCATTCCGGCCGCACAGGCCGCAGGACTGCCCGTCATGACCGTTGCGGAAGCAGCGAAAAAAGCCGATATTATCATGATGCTGGTGCCCGACGAAAATGCACCCGCAGTATATAGGGATGAAGTGGCGCCCAATTTGGATGAAGGCAATATGCTCATGTTTGCCCACGGATTCAATATCCACTTCAATCAGGTACAACCACCCGCCAATGTGGATGTGACCATGGTAGCGCCCAAAGGCCCCGGTCATACTGTAAGAAGTCAGTATACGGAAGGAAAGGGTGTCCCCAGCCTGATCGCTGTGCATCAGGATTTCAGCGGCAAGGCAAAGGAATATGCACTGGCCTATGCGGCGGGGATCGGAGCAGGGCGTGCTGGCATTCTGGAGACTTCGTACAAGGAAGAGACAGAAACCGACCTCTTCGGCGAACAAGCCGTGCTCTGCGGTGGCGTCACCGAGCTCATGAAAGCGGGATTCGACACGCTGGTGGAAGCCGGTTATGAACCGGAAATGGCCTATTTCGAGTGCATCCATGAGATGAAACTCATCGTGGATCTGATTAACAGCGGCGGATTTGCCATGATGCGGTATTCCATCTCCAATACAGCTGAATACGGCGACTATCGTACCGGCAAACGGCTGATCACCCAGGAGACGCGTACTGAAATGAAGAAGATTCTTGGAGAGATCCAGGATGGCACATTTGCCTCGGAGTTCATTCAGGAATTTGGCGCAGGCAATCAGGCGAAGTTCCTGGCCAGCAGAAGAGTGCAGGCAGAGCATCCGCTGGAAGCCGTAGGCAAAAAACTGAGAGAAATGATGAGCTGGCTCAAGAAATAGAAAAGGAGATACCATGAGAAGCGACAATGCGAAAGCCGGTGTGGAGCGGGCTCCGAACAGATCTCTGCTCTACGCCCTGGGGCTCACCCGGGAAGAGATGGACAGACCGCTGATCGGGATCGTCAACTCCTACAACGAAGTAGTACCCGGGCATATGAACCTGGACAAGATCACCGAAGCTGTCAGAGCCGGGGTGCTCATGTCCGGCGGAACACCGCTGGTATTCCCTGCAATCGCAGTATGTGACGGCATCGCCATGGGTCACGTGGGCATGAAGTACTCCCTGGTGACCCGGGAACTGATCGCTGATTCCACGGAAGCCATGGCCATGGCGCACCAGTTCGACGGCCTGGTGATGATTCCCAACTGCGATAAAAATGTTCCCGGATTGCTCATGGCCGCTGGCCGGATCAATATCCCCACGATCTTCTGTTCCGGCGGCCCCATGATGGCCGGGCGCATGGATGACGGCTCTCGCACTTGTCTTTCTCATATGTTTGAAGCGGTAGGAGAGTACAAGGCAGGGAAACTTGACGACGCCGGGCTGGCTGAATACGAAGAAAGTGCATGCCCGACCTGTGGTTCCTGCTCCGGCATGTATACCGCAAACTCCATGAACTGTCTTACTGAAGCGCTGGGCATGGGCCTGGCGGGCAACGGCACGCTGCCCGGAGTCTATTCGGCCCGGCTGCGCCTGGCTAAAAAAGCCGGCATGCAGATCATGGAACTGATCAAAAAAGATATTCGTCCTCTGGACATCATGACTGCGGCTGCGTTCCACAACGCAGAGACAGTGGACATGGCTCTGGGTTGCTCCACAAACTCCATGCTCCATTTACCGGCGATTGCCCACGAATGCGGCATTGCGCTTTCCCTGGATATGGCCAATGAAATTTCTGCGAAAACTCCTAACCTCTGTCATCTGGCCCCGGCCGGCCCGGTGTACATGGAAGACCTGCACCAGGCGGGCGGTGTTCATGCCGTTATGAAGGAACTCACGAAAAAGGGTCTTCTGGATACTTCTTTGATGACTTGCACCGGAAGAACGCTGGAAGAAAATCTGGAAGGCGTCAGGAACCTAAATCCGGAAGTGATCCGTCCTGTGGAGGATCCGTTTTCGCCCTACGGCGGGATCGCCGTGCTCAAAGGAACACTGGCGCCCATGGGATGCGTCGTAAAACAATCCGCTGTGGATCCGGCCATGATGGTCCATCAAGGCCCTGCGCGGGTATTCAACAACGAAGAAGACGCCATCGAGGCCATTTACGACAGGAAGATCCGTTCCGGCGATGTGATCGTCATCCGGTACGAAGGGCCCAAGGGTGGACCGGGTATGCGGGAAATGCTCAACCCCACCTCTGCTATTGCCGGCATGGGCCTGGACAAGGAAGTCGCCCTGATCACTGACGGCCGTTTTTCCGGCGCGACCCGTGGCGCTTCCATCGGGCACGTATGTCCCGAAGCTGCCCAGGGTGGGCCCATTGGCCTGGTTTGCGAAGGTGATATGATTTCCATCGATATCCCGGCCTGCAAAATCGATCTTCTGGTCGATGAAGGAGTCTTGGCGGAACGGCGTGCGCGGTGGATCTGCCCGGAACCCACTTTAAAGACCGGATATATTGCCCGTTATGCCAAATTGGTTACGGATGCATCTAAAGGAGCCGTTCTGGAGTAAAATCCTGTTGCTATCGCTATTTCACTGTGCTAGAATATAATAGTTGTTTTAGCAAGGAGGTGCAGAAATGAAAACATTTCTGATGGTTTTGTTGGGTTTAGCTTGCCTGGTACTGATTGCCAGCATTCTTTTCCAGCACGGAAACAGCGCAGGGCTGTCCGGTTCTATTGGAGGCGGCGCTGAGCAGTTGTTCGGAAAGAAAAAGAGCAAAGGCTATGATGCAATACTAAGCAAGATTACCGTGGCAGGTGCAGTGGTATTTATTATCACTACGCTGGTTTTGGTGACCTTGGAGTAGATTTGGCCATGCAGCTTGCCGAAGACCGGGCAATAGACATTTATATGTTTACCAAGATGTAAGAGGTCTGCCTGGATGCAGCACCTCTTTACCTTTTATATTATTGTTGTTCTCAATAATCAATCTAAAGGAGGATGCGGATCAATGAGCGACATACTTTTATACGTAGCGCCGGCAGTGGGGATTTTGGCCTTGCTTGTGGCGTATTTTCTGGCCAAATGGGTCGGCTCTGTGGACCCGGGTACCGACAGAATGAAAGAGATCGCCGGTTTTATCCACGAAGGAGCCATGGCTTTTTTGAAAAGAGAGTACAAGACAATGGTCCTGGTGGTCATCGTGCTCACGATCGTTTTGGCGATCTTTATCAATCCCATCACAGCGGTACTGTATGTCATAGGCGCCGGATTTTCTGTTCTGGCCGGATTCTTCGGCATGCAGGTCGCAACGAAGGGGAATGTGCGTACTGCAAATGCCGCACGGGAAGGCGGCATGAACAAAGCGCTCAAAGTAGCGTTCCGGAGCGGTGCGGTCATGGGCCTTTGCGTCGTGGGACTGGGTTTGCTGGGCATAGGCGCTTCCTTTGCCATCATGGGCGTGGCCACTTCCGCGCAGTGCATTACGGGTTTTGGCCTGGGTGCTTCTTCCATGGCTCTGTTCGGCCGGGTCGGCGGCGGCATCTATACGAAAGCTGCTGACGTGGGCGCAGATCTGGTGGGCAAAGTCGAAGCGGGTATTCCCGAAGATGATCCCAGAAATCCTGCCGTTATCGCAGACAATGTAGGCGATAATGTTGGTGATGTGGCCGGCATGGGTTCCGATCTATTCGAATCTTATGTTGGATCAATCATTTCTGCGATCACACTTGCCGTGATCATTCCGACGATCCATCCGATATTCGGAGAATCCTTTACACTGGACCCACTCACCGGTTCCGTCTTTCCGTTGATATTATCTGCGGTAGGTATTCTGGCTTCCATCGTGGGTATCATGTTCGTCAAAGGGGATGAGAAGTCCAATCCTGCAAAGGCACTCAATATGGGGACCTATCTTTCTGCTGTGCTGGTGATCGGCGTTTCTTTGATCCTGAGCAACGCATTCTTCGGAAACCTGAACGCAGCGATCGCCATCATTGCCGGACTTATTGTGGGAACTGCAATCGGGAAGATTACAGAAATTTATACCTCTGCGGATTATAAGTATGTTAAGAAAATCGCCGAACAATCCCAGACCGGTGCTGCCACCACCATCATCAGCGGTTTGGGCGTGGGTATGCTTTCTACCGTTTATCCTATCCTCATCATTGCAGTGGGCATCCTTGTGGCCAATGCGTCAGCCGGCCTCTACGGCATTGCCCTGGCAGCTGTAGGTATGCTCTCCACTGCAGGCATGACCATTGCCGTAGACGCATACGGTCCGGTTTCGGACAATGCGGGCGGTATTGCAGAGATGGCCGAACTTCCCCCCGAAGTTCGCAAGATCACCGATACGCTGGATTCTGTGGGCAACACCACCGCAGCCATCGGAAAAGGCTTTGCCATCGGTTCGGCAGCGCTTACCGCACTGGCGCTGTTTGCATCCTATTCCCAGGTGGTCGGACTGACTACCATCGACTTGCTGGATCCCTTCGTCATTGCAGGGCTGTTCATCGGGGCCATGCTGCCCTTCATGTTCTCCGCCTTGACCATGAACTCTGTGGGAAAAGCGGCCAATCAGATGATCGAAGAAGTCCGTAGACAATTCCGCGAAGATTCCGGCATCATGGCCGGGACATCCAAACCGGACTATGCCAGGTGTGTGGATATTTCCACCAGTGCCGCATTGAAGGAAATGATCATTCCCGGACTGATGGCCGTAGTCGCACCTTTGGCTGTAGGCATCATCATGGGTCCGGCTGCTCTGGGCGGCATGCTGGCTGGTGCAGTATCCGCAGGTGTTCTGCTGGCGATCATGATGGCCAATGCAGGCGGTGCCTGGGACAATGCGAAGAAATACATCGAAGGCGGCGCTTATGGCGGCAAGGGAAGTGATACCCATAAAGCCGCAGTTGTGGGTGATACGGTGGGTGACCCGTTCAAGGATACCTCCGGCCCTTCGATCAACATCCTCATCAAGCTGATGACCATCGTTGCGGTGGTGTTTGCACCGCTGTTCATCGC
>DPKU01000185.1 GCA_003542355.1 Clostridiales bacterium
TCTATATTTATTGTAATTCTCTCTCTACGGCCATCGACCTGGAGGGCGTTACAAGCAGGATCCCGGTGCCGGTGGTGACGCCTCTGGATGTCTATGCAGAGTGCGCCGAGCGCTACAAGCACATCTTTGTGATCGCCGCAAATTGTCAGGCTCTGGCAGGGATCGAACGGGTCATCAAGAAACACAATCCCGACAGCTGGCTGTCCGGCGCCGCACTGCAGGCGCTGGTGTATCAAATCGAGGAGCTGCTGCCGCCCGAAGAGATCGTGGAAGATCTGAACGTGCGCAACTTCCTGCGATATTTTACGGAGATGAAGGCGGAGGTGCTGATTCTGGGCTGTACGCACTTCCCATATATTTATGAGCAGATTCGAGATGCGGTCCGCGTTCCGATCATCGATCCGGGAAAGCGCATGCTGGAGCTGCTGGAGAATGCCCTCAATCCAGGGCTCCCGGCGGGACGTCCAGGGGATTGATCAGGCGGGAGCGGTAAAGTTCATACTCTGCGGCATTTTCTTCGGTTCCGCCCATTTCCCGCAGCTTGTCCAGCACGGCGGTGGTAAGGCTTCTTTTCAGCATGGTGAAGGCTTGTACCGACAGCGCCTCTTTTTCTTCCGCCGACAAAAGCGCACCGGCTCTGTCCCGGATCTCTTCGGGATAGCCGCCGGGCGGTTCCGTCAAATTGATCCCTACGCCCAGGATCACGGCGCCGGGATGTCCCTCGTCATCTACGATCGCTTCAGCCAGGATGCCGGCGATCTTTCGGCCGTGCAGAAGCAGGTCGTTTACCCATTTCACCTCTGTTGCGGTCCCGGTCACTTCTTCGATGGCGCGCATCACGGCGACTGCGGCCCGGACTGTGAGTCGTTCTGTATCTCGGTAAGGCAACAGGATGCTCAAATAGATGCCTCGGCCCCGTGGCGAGTGGAAACTGTGCCCATACCTGCCTCTGCCGCTGGTCTGGTACTCTGCCGTCACTGCGTCTCCAAACACGGCAGATTTGTCCCGGTAATACTCTTTGAGCACATCCTGGGTCGATGAGATTTCGTCGAATCGATAGAGCATGAGCGCCTCCTTTGGGGAAAATCAGACTGGTCATTTACCTTCTGCTAGTATATAATATTACAATTACAAACAGGAGATTTTTTTATGGACAAAAAGAGAATATTGGGAAATGCCATGCTCCTGCTCACCGCGTTGATTTGGGGGATGTCCTTCGTTTTCCAGCGGGTGGGCATGGATCATATCGAGCCGCTCACCTTTGGCTCGGTCCGGTCTGTTCTGGCCGCCTTCGCCCTTTGGATCCTGGTGGTGCTCACGGATCGCCAGAAGAAGAAAAAAGGTCTTGCGCAAGGCATAAGTACAGAAGAAACAGCCGAATATCGAAAGAATACCCTCCGGGGTGGTGTGTTTTGCGGGATTTTTCTGACGCTGGCTGCGTCCTTTCAACAGATGGGCATCGTTTACACCACAGCGGGGAAAACGGGTTTTATCACGGCTTTATATATCGTTTTTGTTCCGGTGATCGGCTGGCTGTTTTTAAAAAAGAAGATCACCTGGCTGGTCGGTGTCGGCGTGGTGCTGGCCACCCTGGGAATGTACTTTCTTTCCATCGGAGATCGATTTGTACTGACCAAGGGCGATACGCTGGTGTTCATCTGCGCGATCTTTTTTGCGCTGCACATCCTGAGCTGCGACCACTTTGTGCAGATCGCCGATCCGCTCAAGATGTCCATGATCCAGTTTATCGTCTGTGCGATCCTGACGGGCATTGCAGCGCTGGCCTTTGAAACGCCCACTACGGCCAAACTGATCGCTGCTGCGATCCCCATTCTCTATTCCGGTATTTTTTCCGGCGGCGTGGGCTATACGCTGCAGATGATGGCGCAGAAATTTACCGACCCCACGGTAGCCTCTCTGCTTTTGAGCCTGGAAGCGGTATTTGGGGTGCTTGGCGGATGGCTGATCCTGAACGAAGTGATGACGCCCCGGGAAGTGCTGGGTTGCGCTGTGGTCTTTGCGGCCATCATCCTGGTGCAGATCCCCCTGCCCGAAAAGAAGAAAGGATAATGTTTTGAAGTGGATATTCGTGCGCCATCCGGAAACGGAAGCGCTGGTTCACAGAATCATATATGGTCAGACCCATTCTCCCTATACAGATAAGGGAAAAAAGAGCGTGGATTGGGTGCGGTCGGAATTGGCTTCGGAAGAGATCTCAGCCATTTATTCCAGTCCCATGGAACGGACCAAAACCCTGGCCGACGCCATCGCTTCGGCACATCGGGGCATCCAGGTGCAGACCGATGAGCGGATCAAGGAGATGGGTGTAGGCGTATTCGAGCAGATGACGGTGCCGGAAGCCGAGGCGGCTCATCCGGAACATTTGCGTCCGTTTCTGGACGATTTTGGCAACTATCGGGCGCCGGGAAGCGAACTGTTTTCCGAAGTGAAAAGCCGCGTGTCCGAATTTCTCAAAGAAGTCATCCAAAGGGAAGACGAAGCAGGAAAGGAGGGGCATCCTGAGAGACCGATCATAGTGGTCTCTCACTCCATGGCCATCCGTGGCGCCCTGGCCTGCCTCTTTGATACCAGCCTTTCGGACCTGTGGCATATCCGGATCAATCCGGCTGCCATCATCAAAGTTCAATACCGTGACGGATTCGCCATTCTGGAAGGGATGCGGGATCCTCACGATATCATCACATAAGACCGGTTCCCATTCGAACCGGCAGAAGGAGCACATCATGGAAAAGAAAAACACGTTTTACATCTCCACGCCGATCTATTATCCCAGTGATAATCTCCATATCGGGCACACCTACTGCACCGTCATGGCCGACGCCATGGCTCGCTTCAAGCGGCTGGCCGGCTACGATGTGATGTTTCTGACGGGTACCGACGAACACGGCCAGAAGATCCAGAAAAAAGCAGAAGCAAAGGGCGTGAGCCCCATCGCCTATGTGGATGATATCGTGGCCAATATTCTGGAGCTCTGGAAGACCATGGAGATCTCTTACGACGATTTTATACGCACCACGGAGCCTCGCCATGAGAAGCGGGTCCAGGAGATCTTCCTGAAAATGTACGAAAAGGGAGATATCTATAAATCCGAGTACGAGGGCTGGTACTGTACGCCCTGCGAAGCGTTCTGGACAGAGAATCAGCTGAATGACGGCATGTGCCCCGACTGTGGCCGGCCTGTGGAAAAGGCCAAGGAGGAAGCTTATTTCTTCCGTCTTTCCAAATACGCAGACCGACTGGTCGAGCTGTTCAAGACCACAGACTTTCTGCAGCCTGAGACCCGGGTCAACGAAATGCTGGCCTTTATCGATCAGGGGCTGGAGGATCTTTGCATCTCCAGAAGCAGCTTTGACTGGGGTATTCCCGTACCTATCGACGACAAGCACGTGATCTATGTATGGCTGGATGCGCTATCCAACTATGTGACAGCTCTGGGCTTTCCGGAGCTCCCGGGAGAAAGCAGCGAGAAATATCAGAAATACTGGCCCTGCGATGTCCATCTGGTAGGCAAAGAGATCGTCCGCTTCCACGCCATCATCTGGCCGGCGATGCTCATGTCCATCGACGCACCTTTGCCCAAGCACGTTCTGGGGCATGGCTGGATTCTTCTGGAGGGTGGCAAGATGTCCAAATCCAGAGGCAACATCGTGGATCCCGTCAAGCTGATCGAACGCTACGGCGTAGATGCTCTGAAGTACTTCCTGCTCCGGGAATACACCTTTGGACAGGACGGTCTGTTTACCAACGAGGTGATGCTCAACCGTCTGAATTACGATTTAGCGAACGATCTGGGGAATCTGCTGTCCCGGACCGTATCCATGATCGAAAAGTACAACGAAGCGCAAGTGCCTCCGGCAGGACCCTCGGAAGGAACGGATCAGGCTTTGAAGGACCTGGCGCTGGGCTGCTATGCACGCGTTGCAGAACATATGGACCACTTCCGCTTCAATCAGGCCCTGGAGGAGATCTGGATCCTGATTCGCCGGACGAACAAATACATCGACGAGACTGCGCCCTGGATCCTGGCGAAGGAGGAGACCTCCAAGCCCAGGCTGGATGCTGTGCTCCACAATTTGGCCGAGTCTCTGCGCATCGTGTCGATCCTGATTTACCCCTTTATGCACACCACTGCAACGGAGATCCGCAGTCAGCTTGGCCTGTGGTATGCCGAGCCGGAATGGAAGGATGCCGCCGTCTTCGACTGCATGAACGGAGAGATCGTCAA
>DPKU01000002.1:0-1590 GCA_003542355.1 Clostridiales bacterium
TTTTCCAAATACGAACTGGCGCTGGCTAGCAATTGTGTCAACATCTGTATCAAGGGCGGTTCCGTCAAGAAAAACTACCTGGATCTGATCAAGCCCTTTAAGAATCCGAAGGACACCAAAGGAAAGCAGCTGATGGAAACGTTGGAAACCTTCGTTCTGGATGCAGGCCTTTCCACTGCAAAGACCGCAAAGCTCATGGATATCCACGCCAACACGGTGCAATACCGCTTAAAGAGGATCAAGGAGATCCTGGGGGTGGACATCACGGGAAACACCATCGTACCGGGACTGATGATGGCTCTGGCTGTCGCCCGGATCGAAAAGGAAGTCCGTTCATTTTAATCACAGGAGAAAAGACCATGCTGCTGGCATTTGACGTAGGCAACACCAATATCGTACTGGGCGTATACCGGGAACGGGAACTTCTGCAAAACTGGCGGATGGAGACCGACAAAAACAAGAGCGCCGACGAGTACGGCATGATCATCCACCAGCTCTTCGAATACGAAGGGCTGTCTATCAGAGACATCGACGAAGTGATCATCTCCACGGTGGTGCCTCCGATCATTTATACGCTGCAGCATCTGGCGCAGAAATACTTTCATACAAAAGCCATCGTCGTCGGCCCGGGGATCAAAACAGGCCTCGTGGTCAAGTACGACAACCCCAAGCTCCTGGGCGCCGACCGGATCGTCAATGCCGTGGCGGCACTGCATCAGTATCCGGCGCCCCTGATCGTCGTGGATTTCGGCACAGCCACCACGTTTTGCGCAGTCACAGAGAAAGCGGAGTACCTGGGTGGCGTGATCGCGCCGGGCATCAAGATCTCGGCGGACGCATTGTTTGAGAAAACGGCCAAGCTTCCCCGGGTGGATCTGGAGGCGCCGGGACATGTGCTCTGCCGGAATACCAGCGAAGGCATCCAGGCTGGAGTGGTGTACGGGAATATGGGCATGGTGGAGTACATCATCAACAAAATGAAACAAGAGATCAGAGAATACACCAAGAGCGACAAACCGGTGACTGTGGTGGCCACCGGCGGCCTGTCCACCCTGATCGATTCAGGGGTGACGTGCATCGACTACGTGGACAAGCTGCTGACGTTGACGGGCCTGGAGCTGATCTACGAAAAAAACCGTCCCCGTAGAGCTGCGAAAAAGAAGAGCGAAGCAGATGCGGAATCAAACGTGTAATATCGGCGGGTTCTCACTGGATTTTCCTTTCGTTCTGGCCCCTCTTGCCGGAATCACCGACGGCCCGTTCCGACGCCTCTGCCGGGAGCAAGGCGCCGGATTGACGTACACGGAGATGGTCAGCGCCAAAGGACTTTACTATCAGAGCAAAAATACAGAGACACTGCTGTCCATCCGTCCCGAAGAAGGCCCGGTGGGCATCCAGCTCTTCGGCGCCGAACCGGAACTGATCGGGCGGGCGGCCCGGCAGCTGAAAGACCGGCCCAACGTGCTGCTGGATCTCAACATGGGTTGTCCTGTTCCAAAAGTGGTCCGGAACGGCGAAGGATCCGCGCTTCTCAACGACCCGGTGCTGGCAGCCGCCTGCGTCCGCGCAGCTGTGGCGCAGGCGGGAAAA
>DPKU01000002.1:1620-5232 GCA_003542355.1 Clostridiales bacterium
CACGGCAGGACCCGCGAGCAATACTATTCTGGCAAGGCAGACTGGACCAGCATTGCCAGGATCAAGAAAATGCTGAAGGTGCCGGTGATCGGAAACGGCGACGTGTTTTCCGCCGAAGATGCGATCCGCATGATGGAAGCCACCGGCTGCGATGCGGTGATGATCGCCCGGGGCGCCCTGGGGAACCCCTGGATCTTCCGGGAGCTCCGTGCGCTGTGGGAAGGCCGTCCCGTGCCTCCGAAGCCTTCCGTGGAAGAAATACGACAAATGCTGCTGCGCCACCTGGCCCTGATCCTCGAAGCCAAGGGCGAATACGCGGCAGTGCGGGAAATGCGAAAGCATGTGGGCTGGTACATCAAAGGGATCCCCGGCGCCGCGCAGATCCGCAGGATCGCCAACAGTGCCGCCACAGCGGCGCAACTGGAGGAGATCATATATCGGTTGGGCACTTCGTCCTCCCGTTTGGAATAAATACTTATAGTTAAGAGAGGTTTGCACAATGAACAGTGACCAAATTTTAATGACCCGGGAAGGGTATGACAAGATCGTCAAAGAGCACGAATATCTGGTATCTGTCAGGAGAGGCGAAGTGGCTGAACGCATCAAAGAGGCGATCTCCTACGGCGATATTTCAGAAAATGCAGAATATGATTCCGCAAAAAATGAACAGGCCGAGCTGGAAGATCGTATTTTGAAGCTGGAGAATATGCTGCGAAAAGGCAAGATCATCAGCGAAGACGAGCTGACCGGAGATCATGTGAATCTGGGGCTCCACGTCCTGCTGAAAGACCGGCAAACGAAGGATCAGTTCGAATACATCATCGTGGGCGCCACGGAAGCCGATCCCTTTGCCGGGAAAATTTCCAATGAATCTCCAGTAGGCAAGGCACTTCTGGGAAAAATGGCCGGTGAAGTGGTAGACATTCAGACGGAAATGGGGACGCTTTCGCTGGAAGTATTAAAGATCCGGAAAGCGTAGGTTCAAGGACCCGAAAGGAAGACTGCAATGAGTGAAGAAGACAGAAGATCCCAGCAGGAGACCCTGCCGGAAGAAATCCTGCCCGAAGAGGATCTGGGCGAACAGCAGCAGATCCGAAGGGAGAAGCTGGCCCGGCTGCAGGCGATGGGCCGGAATCCGTTTCTGATCGAGAAATGGGATGTGAACGCCTGGAGCGGAGACATCAAAGAGAATTTCGAAGCCATGGAGGGCAAACAGGTGTCCATGGCCGGACGCATCATGGCCAAACGGCAGATGGGGAAAGCCTCTTTCATCGACATTCAGGACAAGCAGGACCGGATCCAGTGCTATGTGCGGCAGGATGCGTTGGGTCCCGATGAGTACGAGATCTTTCTGACCTACGATCTTGGAGATATCGTGGGGATCACCGGCGAGGTCTTTCGGACCCGTCACGGTGAAATCTCCGTTCGGATCGAATCCCTGTGCCTTCTGTCCAAATCCCTGACGCCGCTGCCGGATAAATGGAAGGGACTGAAGGATCAGGATCAGAGATATCGGCAGCGCTATGTGGATCTCATCGTCAATCCCGATGTACGGGATATGTTCCGCAAGCGCACTATGATCATTCATGAGATCAAGCGGGTCCTGGAGGAGGAGTACGGGTATCTGGAAGTGGATACACCGATTCTGACCGTCATTGCCGGCGGCGCCAACGCCCGGCCTTTTTCTACCCATCACAACACCCTGGATCTGGACATGAAGCTTCGGATCTCCAACGAGCTGTACCTGAAAAGGCTGATCGTGGGCGGGCTGGACCGGGTCTACGAAATGGGCAAAATGTTCCGCAACGAAGGCATGGACCGAAATCACAACCCGGAATTCACCAGCATGGAATGCTACATGGCTTATGCGGACATGGAAGCGGTGATGGACGTGACGGAGCAGGTGGTCGCTCAGGCAGCCATGGCTGCCAACGGCACAATGAAGATCACCTATCAGGACAAGGAATTCGATTTGACGCCGCCCTGGAAGGTCATCGATATGGGGGACGCCGTCCGGGAGATCACCGGGGTGGATTTTTCTGCCATCGAGACGGACGAACAAGCCCGGGATGCCGCCGTGAAGGCGGGTATGGAGGCCGAGGATGTGGCCGGACAATCCCGAGGAAAGATCCTGGCCGAGATGTTTGAGGCCTTCTGCGAGGATGCGCCCGGTTTTCTGGACGGACCGATCTTTGTGACCGGTCATCCCACCGAAGTCTCTCCGCTCTCCAAACGGGATCCGCAGGATCCCCGGATCACNNCCAACGCCTTTTCCGAGCTCAACGACCCCATCGATCAACTGGAACGGTTCCGCGTGCAGCAGGCACAGCTGGATACCGGGGAGGACGAGGAAGCGCATCCCATGGACGAAGACTTCGTCTATGCGCTGGAAGTGGGCCTTCCGCCCACAGGCGGGCTGGGCATCGGCATCGACCGGGTGATCATGCTGATCACCGATGCGCCCAGCATACGAGACATCATTCTCTTCCCCACCATGAAGCCACTGTAGATCCCCTTCGGGAGGTAAGGATATGAAACACACAGATATCAGAGCATTATACAGATCCACGGAAGCATTCGCCGGCAGAGATGTGACGGTGGCCGGATGGGTCCGGACGAACCGGAACTCCAACAAATTTGGATTTATCGAGCTGAACGACGGGACGTTCTTCAAGTCGGTACAGATCGTCTACGAAGAAGAAAAGCTGGAAAACTTCTCCGAAGTGTCCCGGTATCCCATCGCTTCTGCGCTGGTGGTGACCGGGCAGCTGGTCCCCACGCCGGATGCGCGCCAGCCTTTCGAAATCAAAGCATCCTCGGTTGTATTGGAAGCGCCTTCCGATGCGGATTACCCCCTGCAAAAAAAGCGCCATAGTCTGGAATTTCTCCGGGAGCAGGGTCATTTGCGCCCTCGCACCAACATGTTCAGCGCTGTGTTTCGCGTGCGCTCCATCGCAGCCTATGCCGTTCATAAGTTCTTCCAGGAGCGGAATTTCATCTATGCGCATCCGCCCATCATTACCGGCAGCGACGCCGAGGGCGCAGGTGAAATGTTTCAGGTCACGACCCTGGATCTGAAGGATGTACCGAAAAAGCCGGACGGCACCGTGGATTTCGAGCAGGATTTCTTTGGAAAATCAGCGAACTTGACGGTAAGCGGACAGCTGGAAGCTGAAATCTTTGCCCTGGCCTTTAAAAACACCTATACCTTCGGACCTACATTCCGCGCTGAAAACTCCAATACCGCGCGCCACGCATCGGAATTCTGGATGATCGAGCCAGAGATCGCCTTTGCGGATCTGGGCGACAACATGCGCCTCATCGAGGCTATGGTGAAATACATCATCTCCTATACGCTGGAACACGCGCCCGAAGAGATGGCCTTCTTTAATGAATTTGTTCAAAAAGGCCTGCTGGACCGACTCCACCACATCGTGGACTCGGACTTCGACCATGTTACCTATACAGAGGCGATTGAGCTTCTTCAATGCGCAGACAAAGAATTTCAGTTCTCTGTGGATCGGTGGGGCATCGACCTTCAATCGGAGCACGAACGTTATTTGACGGAGGAAGTATTCAAAAAGCCGGTATTTGTCACAGACTATCCCAAGG
>DPKU01000190.1 GCA_003542355.1 Clostridiales bacterium
TGTCTGTTCGGGTCCCTGCGATCACACCAAGCTTCATTCTCTGTTCCTCCTGTTTTTTCCTTCATCCTACTTGCCATCGTCAAATCTGTCAATGACAAAGGGACGCCCGGAGGCGCCCCTTTTGTGTGCCGGAATCGCTTCCGGATCAGTTCTTTTTCTTGTCTGCTTCCAGGCCC
Organism: Clostridiales bacterium; assembly: GCA_003542355.1. Lineage (GTDB taxonomy): Bacteria > Bacillota > Clostridia > Peptostreptococcales > Anaerovoracaceae > UBA10908. The sequence goes on from DPKU01000190.1 coordinate 177, forward strand.
GGATATTTGGGCGATGCTTTGTAGCTGGTATGAAGCAGTTCGTGCGCGCGATGGCTGCCCGGTTCGCCCAGGTAGTCGCTGTAAATCTTCTTGATAAGAGGAACTTCGTGGCTCTTGCGCATCTTCATCAATGCGTCTTCCGAGTACAGGGCACCGGCGCGCAGGGTCTGGATGTCCGTAAAGTTTCTGACACTGCCAGGCTGGATCGGCTGTCCGCCGCCGTTGATGCAGCCGCCGGGGCAGCCCATGATCTCCACAAAGTGATACTCGGCTTCGCCGGCTTTGATTTTGTCGAGCAATTTCGCCGCATTTTCCATGCCGCTGGCCACAGCCACTTTTACTTCGATGCCCGCTACGTCGTAGCTGGCTTCCTTGATGCCTTCCATTCCGCGTACGTCTACGAAATCCAGCTTCGGCAATTCTTTTTCCGTCAGGATCTCCACGACGGTACGCAGGGCAGCTTCCATAACGCCGCCGGAGGCGCCGAATATGACTGCCGCACCGGAGAATTCCCCAAAATCGGGATCAAAATCCTCCTCGGGCAGGTTGGACCAGTCCATGCCTGCTTTGCGGATCATCCTGGCCAGTTCCCGGGTGGTGATGGTCTCGTCCATATCCCACAGTCCGTTCACGGCAGACTGATCTTCTCTCCTGATTTCGTATTTCTTTGCGGTACACGGCATGACCGTGACGACAAAGATGTCTTCCGGGTTCAGTCCCAGCTTATCGGCATAATAGCTCTTCATCATGGCGCCGAACATCTGCTGCGGACTCTTGCAGGAGGAAAGGTTCGGAATAAATTCGGGATAATACTGTTCGCAGAACCGGATCCAGCCGGGGGAACAGGATGTGATCAGAGGCAGCGTTCCGCCGTTCTGCAGGCGATGGATGAACTCCGTTCCTTCTTCCAGAATGGTTAGATCCGCCGTGACATCCACATCGAAAACACCGTCGAAGCCCAACCGACGCAGCGCAGCGACCATTTTTCCCTGTACGTTGGTTCCAATGGGATCACCGAATTCCTCGCCTAGCGTGGCGCGGACGGCCGGGGCTGTGCCTACGACCACATGCTTCTTGGGATCTGCCAGCGCTTCCCACACTTTGTAAGTGGAATCCACTTCCGTGAGGGCTCCGGTAGGACAGACATTGATGCACTGTCCGCAGTTGATGCAGGCTACTTCGCCCAGATCTCTGTCAAAAGCGGATCCGATATGGGTTCCGAAACCCCGGTCATTGGGGCCGATCACGGCAGCGTGCTGCTGTTGGCTGCAAACGGCTACGCAGCGGCGGCAAAGGATGCACTTGGAGTTGTCCCGGATCAGATGGGGCGTGGACTGCTCGATATCGGGCTGCATTTCTTTGGGTGTGCCGAAACGCACCTCTTCCATGCCGTATTCTTCGGCCAGGGCTTGCAGCTCGCAGCTCTGGTTCCGCACGCAGGTAAGGCATTCCATCCGGTGATTGGACAAAATGAGTTCCAGGGTACGCTTGCGGGCGTCGTATGCCTTTTGTGAATTTGTATTGATTTCCATGCCTTCGGCAACGGGATACACGCAGGCTGCCACCAGCCCCTTGGCTCCCTTTACTTCTGTAAGGCACATTCTGCAGGCGCCGATCGCATTGATCTCCTTGAGATAGCACAGCGTCGGGATCCGGAATCCGCCCAGTCGTGCCGCCTCCAGAACGGTGGCATCGGACGGACATTCGATCTGTATGCCGTTAACTTTTACTTTAACAGTACTCATTGATATTTCTCCTTCCGCCTATTCTACGATGATTGCACCGAACTTGCAGGCTGCGATACACGAACCACACTTGATGCACAAAGACGGGTCGATGGAATGGACTTCCTTGACTTTTCCGCTGATGGCATCTACCGGACAGACTCTGGCACAGGCAGTACAGCCGATGCACTTGTCGGCCAGGATCTTATACTGGATCAGGCCTTTGCACACGCCGGCCGGACACTTCTTGTCCACCACGTGGGCTTCGTATTCGTCGCGGAAGTAACGAAGGGTGGACAGGACCGGATTCGGCGCTGTCTGACCCAGACCGCAGAGCGAGTTTTCTTTGACGTGAAGAGCCAGCTCTTCCAGGATATCCAGGTCTTTCAGTGTCGCCTGACCCAAGGTGATCTTGTTCAGGATCTCGTACATTCTCTTGGTACCGATCCGGCAGGGGGAGCACTTGCCGCAGGATTCATCCATGGTGAACTGCAGGAAGAACTTGGCGATGTCTACGATACAGTTGTCTTCGTCCATGACGATCAGTCCGCCGGAGCCGATGATGGAGCCGATGGCCGCCATGCTTTCATAATCCAGAGGCGTATCGATCAGGGATGCGGGAATGCAGCCACCGGAAGGTCCGCCGGTCTGTGCCGCTTTGAATTTCTTGCCGTCCGGGCATCCGCCGCCGATCTCTTCGACGACTTCCCGGAGCGTCGTGCCCATGGGGATCTCCACAAGGCCTGTATTCTTGATCTTTCCGCCCAGGGCGAAGACCTTCGTGCCCTTGGATTTTTCTGTGCCCATGCAGTTGAACGCCGAGGGACCGTGATTGATGATCCAGGCAATGTTTGCATAGGTCTCTACGTTGTTCAAAATAGTGGGCTTCTGGAACAGACCCTTGACTGCGGGGAAAGGCGGACGGGGACGGGGTTCGCCTCTGTGCCCTTCGATGGAAGTCATAAGGGCAGTCTCTTCGCCGCAGACGAAAGCGCCGGCGCCCAGACGGATCTCAAGGTCAAAGTCAAAGCCGGTGCCCAGAATGTTCTTTCCGATCACGCCGTATTCCTTGGCTTGCTCGATGGCGATCTTCAGCCGTTTGACAGCCAGCGGATATTCCGCACGGATATAGATATATCCCTGGCTGGCGCCGATGGCATATCCAGCGATAGCCATGGCCTCCAGGACCGCATGGGGATCGCCTTCCAGAACGGAACGATCCATGAATGCGCCGGGATCTCCTTCGTCAGCGTTGCAGCAAACGTATTTGATGGGACCGGGAGATGCGGCGGCAAATTTCCACTTGATCCCTGTGGGGAATCCTGCGCCGCCTCTGCCGCGAAGGCCCGACTCGGTGATGATCTCGATGACTTCCTGGGGTGTTTTTTCCGTCAGGCAAGTCCCCAGGGCTTTGTATGCGTCGAAAGCGATGGCTTCATCGATCTCTTCGGGATTGATCACACCGCAGTTGCGCAGGGCGATACGATGTTGTTTCAGATAAAAATCGGTGTTGTTCAGTGACTGCTCCACACCATGGGCATCGGCCTCTTTAAAGAGGAGATCCTGAACGATCCGTCCTTTGAGCAGATGTTCTTCTACGATGGTCTTAACGTCTTCCACCTTGATCTGCGCATAATAGGTCCCTTCGGGATATACCACCACGATGGGTCCCAGCGCGCACAAGCCAAAGCACCCGGTCTGAACCACGCGAACTTCGCTGTCCAGCCCGCAG
>DPKU01000175.1 GCA_003542355.1 Clostridiales bacterium
CTCCGATCAGCGATCAACCTGCTGGTGGAAGACGGCAAACTCAAGAAAATGCACGGGAAAGGCACCTTTGTGAGCGCGCCGGTCTTTGTGGAGACAAAGGCCGGCGGCAGTTTCACCCTGTTTTGCAGACAGATCGGCGCCGTACCCAGGACAGATATCATTTCTTCCCAAAAGGTCCCGGCCCTGCCCCTTGTGGCCCACCACCTGGGCGTTGAAGCAGGCCTTCCGGTGTGCCGGATCTGCCGCGCCCGTTCCATCAACGATGTGACGGCCATCTTCGAAATCGACTATTTTCGCAGCGAAGACGACTATATTCTTACGGCGGACGTGTCCGGCGCTCCCATCGCCGATGCGATCAAAGAGAATACCGGCCTGAAAGCAGGCCGGTTCGAAGACATTTTTGATATCGCATGCGCAACAGAGGAACAGGCCGCCCTCTTTCGATGTCAGCCGGGCACCCCGCTGCTTCTCGTCAGGCAGACTGTCCTTACTGCGGACAGGCAGATCCTCTATTACAACGAACAATACATTCTAAGCGAACGCTACAAGTACGTGATCTCCTACGTGTAGCTTTTATCGCGTGGGGATGATCTCCAGCCAGTACCCGTCGGGATCCGCAATGAAGTAGATCCCCATATCCGGATTTTCATAGCATATGCAATCCATCGCCTTGTGTTTCGCATAAGCGCCCTCGTAATCATCGGTACGACAAGCCAGATGGAACTCGTTGTCACCCAGGTCATAAGGCGCTTTCCGGTCCCGCAGCCAGGTGAGCTCCAACTGATGCTCCGACTGTTCATTCTCCATAAAGACGATCACAAACGAGCCGTCCTCCGCTTTCTTGCGCTTCGCCTCCTTCAGACCCAGGGCCTCTTGGTAAAAAGCCATGGATTTTTCCAGGTCCAGCACATTGATGTTGTTGTGGATCATTTTAAATTTCATAATATATCTCCTGTACATTTACAATACGCTTTTCTTCTCTTCCCTTCCGCATCGGCGGCCAGCAACGTCCGGATGACGACCTCCGGTGTGATATCCGAGCCTTCGTGATGGATCTGCTCGTCGGCCCTGCAGGCGCGAACAGCCACGCGCTCCAGTTCTTCCACAGTAGCCTCGCCCAGGCCGATCCCGGCCAGGGTCGTGGGCAGTCCGATGCTTTCGCAGAAGGTGTAGACCTCGTCGATAAAAGGCTTCGTCTCTTCTCGCAGGAACAGGGAGGCCAGAACGCCCAGCGCCACTTTTTCGCCGTGGAAGTAGTCGTGGGTCTGATGGAGCACCGTCAGGCCATTGTGGATGGAATGGGCCATGGCCAGACCGCCGCTTTCAAAGCCCAGGCCGCTGAGCAGCGTATTGGCTTCGATCACATGCTCCAGCGCAGGCGTCGCCTGATGATCCTTGCATGCGGCCAGGGCGTCCGCCCCGTATTCCAGCAGCGTGTCGTAGCAGATCCGCGACAGCGCATAAGCCGTATGGGAACCCAGCTCGCCCGCCTCGTTCTTCGCATTGTTTTTCCGGCAGGACTCGGCCTCAAACCAGGTGGCCAGAGCATCCCCCATGCCGGACACCAGGAAGCGCGCCGGCGCATTGGCGATGATACTGGAATCCACCAGTACAAGATTCGGATTGTTCTTCTGATATTCCACCCGGATCACGGCGCCCTCTTCGCTGTATACGATAGCGCAGGCGCTGCAGGGCGCATCCGTGGAAGCGATGGTGGGCACGACGACGACAGGGATCCCCAGTCGGTCCGCTGTGATCTTGCCCGTATCGATGGTCTTGCCTCCCCCGATGGCGACGATGAACTGCGCACCGCAATTCTTTGCCGCCTCCACGTGACGATCGATCTCCCGGTCACTGCACTCTCCGCCAAATTCCGCATAATGCAAACGAAGGGCCGCAGTCGTTTCCGGCAGCCTCTCTTTTAGACGTTCCCTGGACGAAGCCGTCATGATGCAGAGCCCTTCCTGCCCGAATATAGGCAGCTCATCCTTGAAACGTTCGATGGCCCCGTCTCCCTGGATATAGCAGCCGGGAAACAATGTTTTTGTAATCATCTCATCCTCCTCCTTGTATGTATCTCCGATTTGCAGATCACTGCCCGGAAAGAAAAATATCCGTCAGCATCCGCTTGCCGGTCTCCGTCCTAAAAATTTTATCGCATACGCTCCGGGCTGCCTCGCACTCCGAAGCATTCTCATCCAGGTTCACCAGGAAATCCGCCTCCACCAGGATCTGATAATCCGGCCCATCGATATCGCTGTAGGTGTGGTGGTGACCGACCAGGTATTTGACCCGGTCGATCTGCGCTTCGGTATACCCGCCGACCTGCCGCATCAGCATTTCCGCTTCCGCCGGACCTTCCAGCTCCTGATACTTCCCGGCGCTGGAGCCGTATTTCTCCAAACTCACATGGATCCCCACATCGTGAAGGATGGCTGCGGCTTCTAGTATGAACTGTGTCTCCTCGTCCAGGTCCTCCAATCGGCCAATGGCGGCGGCATAGCCGTGGACCTTCACCAGGTGCTGGATCCGCGTGGCGTCGCCCCGATCGTAGTGGAGCATGGCGGCGAGTAGTTGGGCGTTTTGTTTGTGCATTACTGTGTCCCCTTCTTTTATGTATCGTTTTGTCACTTTCTTCATTTTGTCAAACGGAAATGGCGCTTCCTCTTCGGCGAAATAATCGATTGCCACGATCCTGACAACGGCAGAACGATTCTCTCGTCCGACCGGAACTACAAC
>DPKU01000075.1 GCA_003542355.1 Clostridiales bacterium
TTCACCTCGGTGATCACCACTTCTCCGCCGCCTACAGAGGATCCCGTCACCTCCGTGGTCTGGCCGGTTCGGGTTTTTAGGACGAACCGAACCGTGTTGGGGTGGACCATTCCCAGATCGGCAGGTATGAATTCATAGGAAAGTCCTTTTTCTTCGGCCAGTGCGAAAGAGGTCCGAAGTCGGGTATCGTGGGGGTCCAGGCCCAGGATCCCGGCCACCAGGGCCCGGTCGGTCCCGTGTCCCCGGAAGGTCTCCCGGAAGGATCCGTGGAGATGGAACTCCGCGGAAACCACCTCTCCACCGGCAAAAGCGCCGGCGATCCTGGCCAGCTTGGCGGCGCCGGCGGTATGGGAGCTGGAGGGGCCGATCATGATCGGCCCGATGATATCGAACAGACTGTTGACTTTTTTCATGGGTTCCTCCTCATCCCAGAGGGATGCTGTGTTGAGGATGTGTGAAGGTTTTGATTCATTATAACAAAATACGACCCGTAAAGGGTCGTATTTTGTGGCGATGTCTTAAAGTTTGATTTGATTGAGGGCCTGGTCCAGATCCTGGATCAGGTCGTCTGCGCTTTCGCACCCGATGGACAGGCGGACCTGGCCGTCGAAAATAGAAACCGCGTGCCGCTGTTCCGGCGTCATATCGAAATGGCTCATGGAAGGCGAATGCTGGATCAGGGAATCGATATTGCCCAGACTGGTGGCCAGACTGATGACCTTGACTGATTCCATGACCGTGGCAGCGCCATCCTGGCCGCCTTTCAGGTCGACACTCATCATGCCGCCGAAGCCGCGCATTTGCTTTTTGGCGGTTTCGTGATATTTCCCGAAGGAGGGAAGGCCTGGATAGTACACTTTGGTGACCATCTTGTGCTCTTCCAGGAATTTGGCCACTTTCAGGCCGTTTTCGCAGTGGCGTTCCATGCGGAGGCCCAGGGTTTTCATGCCCTGCATCAGCTGCCATGCGGCAAAGGGATCCAGAACGGATCCGAAGCACTGCAGGAAAGGCATGCGGCAGTGGTCGATGTATGCTCTGGATCCGGCGATTACGCCGGCCAGAACTGTTCCGTGTCCGCACAGGTATTTGGTGGCGCTGTGGACGACCACATCGGCACCCAGGTCCAGCGGATTCTGGAGATAGGGTGAAGCAAAAGTACTGTCTACGATCATCGTCACGTCCTTTTGGGCATGCGCGATCTCAGCGATGGCGGCGATATCGGTGATCTTGAGCGTGGGATTGGCCGGAGTCTCAACATAGATGACTTTCGTGTTGGGACGCATGGCTTTCTTGACCGCTTCCGGATCCGTCGTATCGACGATGGAATACTCTACGCCATAGTGAGGCAGAATCTTGGTGAAAAGCGCGAAGCTACATCCGTAGATAACGTCGCCGAAAATGATGTGGGATCCGGCACCAAGCTTTGACATGGTAGCGATGGAAATGGCTCCCAGACCGCTTCCTGTGGCCAGAGCTGCCTCGGCATGCTCCAGACCAGCGATCTTTCTCTCCAGTTCGGCAACCGTGGGGCTTCCGAAACGGGTGTAAGAAAATCCGGCATTTGCGTCCTGGTTCAGGCGAACCGCTTCTTTGAAATTTGGCAGGACGTAGGTGGATGTCTGATAAATCGGGCTTACGTGCGACCCCGTAACGGGGTCGTGGTACTGTTCTTCGTGTAAAACTCTGGTATTAAAATCCATAATAACACTCCTCTCGTGTGTCTTCGTTTTACGGTCGCCACAACCATACTACCATGCCCCCCCGGGGGGTTGTCAAGGTGAGGCCCGGCAGGATGTGTAGCGAGCAAGAGGAATGCGTGCTTTTGAGAAAAAGATGCTGAATACAGTCCTATTTATTATCCAGGTACGTTACGGTAAAGTCGTGGAATTTCTTCATGATCGGCGTAAACGGACGGCTTTTTTTCCAGATCAGCTGATAGATTCTCTGGATGCCCGGGTCAGAGATCCGGACGGGCACTACGGCGTCGTTATTCAACCATCGAAGCGCATATTCCGTGGAAAAGGAAATGCCATATCCTTGAGCTACCATCTGTTCCCGGAGGGTGTAGTCGCATTCCAGGGCGATCCTGGGGGAAAATCCTGCATCGCAGCACAGCCGATCGGTATATTGCTGAAAGCTGTCCGAGCGGTTCCGGGCTACGATGTACTCATCCCGGAGCTCCTGCATGCGGATGGAACCCTTTTGCGCCAGAGGACTTCCCGGATGTACGACCACGTAAACGTCACCCCGGGCAAATTCCACGGAGTCGAACAGTGCTTCTTTTTCCGTATGGTCACTATCTCCCAGGGTGCCGATGTGGAAGTCGATCTCCTCTCTCAGCAGCTGATCGATATAGTCGCTGCTCTCGATGGAGCGCTGTCCCAGGGTGATGTTGGGATGCGCGTTCAGGAAATCCCGGGTCAGGTCCTGCCAGACATAAGGCGTCTGAATGCCGATAAGCACCTGGTTCTCATAATGACCATGCATCTTTCTCAACTCGTTGCTTCCCCGCTCCAGAGCGGATAAGACTTCGTCCACATGGCGCAGAAAAAGGCGGCCGTATGCATTGAGCCGGATGCTGCGCCCGGTCCGGTCAAAGAGCGGCACACCCAGTTCCTTTTCCAGCTTTTTGATCGTAAGACTCAAGGAGGGCTGAGAGATATAGAGTTTCTCGGCTGTCCGGGACATGTGCTCCTCTTTGGCCAGCGCTTTGAAATACCGAAGCTGAAGCAATTCCATCTCAGGTGTCCTTTCCATAAATTCAAATAAATCAATTCATCCATATTGTACGGTTGTCAGGCTGAAAATTCAAGTATAAGCTATATTATGAAAGAAGCAGACTGATATTGCTGAGCAAATCAAAGAAAGTACGGACCTCATGATCACGATACCGATCCCTTATCATAAAGATACGATGCCGCTGACGCTACCCAGAGAGAACTTCAAAGCGCTCATTGCGCCCCGGAACGGCAACGGCAATTTCTCCCGGGACGAAGAGGACATTTTGCGGGAAGCGCTGGCTTCTCCAATAAACGCACCCACCCTGCGGGAGCTTTCCATGGGAAAAAGACGGATCACGCTGGTCACCAGCGACCACACCCGGAATATGCCCAGCAGCAAAACATTGCCGATCCTCCTGGAAGAGATCCGTGCCGGAAATCCGGAAGCGGAGATCACTTTGCTCATTGGAACGGGACTGCATCGTCCCACTTCCGAAGCAGAACAGCGGCAAATGTTCGGGGACGGCATTGTGGACAGGGAGATCATTCTGGTGAACGATGCCTTCCGCCGGGAAGATTTTGTGGATGTCGGAACGCTGCCCTCGGGCGCCTCCTGCAAGATCCAAAGAGCGGCGGTGGAAACCGATCTGCTGGTGACGGAAGGCTTTATCGAGCCCCATTTCTTTGCAGGCTTTTCCGGCGGGCGCAAGAGCATCCTGCCGGGCATCTGTGCGGCAGAGACCATCAACGAGAACCACTGCTTCGACGCCATTGCCCATCCTCGCAGCGCCGCCGGCGTACTGGCCGGCAACCCCATCCACGAGGACATGGTGGCAGCGGCAAGGCTGGCGAAGGTGGCTTTTATCTTTAATGTAACGCTGGATCACAGCAAGCGGATCTCCGGGGCTTTTGCCGGCGATCTGGAAACAGCGCACCAGGCCGGGGTGGATTTTCTGACCCGGGAGCTGAGATGCGAAGCTGTTCAAGGGGATATCGTTGTGACCTCCAACGGAGGATATCCACTGGATCAGAATCTCTATCAGTCTCCGAAGGCAGTGGCAACAGCGGAAAAATGCGCCGGAACAGACGGCGTGATCATCATGTTCGCTTCCTGTGTCGACGGCATCGGAGGAGAACGTTTCGAAGAAGTGATGCGCTGGGGCACGCCCCGGGAGCTGGAGCGGAGAATGGCGGCGATCCCGCCGAAAGAGACCATTCCCGAGATGTGGTGCGCCCAGGTGTATGCGCGGATCTTGAAAAAGCATCCGGTGATCCTGGTCTCTGATCACCCCGATCCCGACGGGATCCGGGCACTGAATCTGATCCCTGCGAAGAGCGGGCAGGAAGCACTGGACATCGCATTTCAATTAAAAGGAAGCGACGCTTCGGTGGTCGTGATCCCCGACGGCGTCTGCACGCTGATCGTATAAACGGAGGTGTCTCCATGGAAGAATGCTTTGCCTTACAAGTCCATCCGTCCGACAATGTGGCCACTATCTTTGCTTCGCCGGAAAAAGGCAGCAGGGTACGAGTGGATGACAGCACCGGCACATCCCATGGGATGCAGGTGGAAGCCGATATTCCCTACGGACACAAAATCGCATTGAAGGACATCGCGCAAGGCGAGTCGATCTTCAAATACGGAGAAGTGATCGGTCAAGCCACACAGCCCATCGGGCCGGGACAGCACGTACACGTCCACAATGTGGCGAGCCTGCGGGGCCGGGGCGATCTGGCACCCGCGATCGCCGGGGAGGGCGCCCATGAAATTTAACGGATATCAGCGGCCCGATGGAAGGGCCGGCAGCCGGAATCTGGTCGGCGTGATCCCCACGGTCGTCTGCTCCAACGACGTCGCTCAGGCGGTCGTCAGGCAGGTGCAGGGTTGTACCGGGTTCTTTCATCATCAGGGATGCTGTC
>DPKU01000041.1 GCA_003542355.1 Clostridiales bacterium
CCATGGCCAGGGCTCTGGCAATGGCGACCCGCTGCTTTTGCCCGCCGGACAACGAGGAGGGATAAGACGTTTCCTTATCGGACAATCCCACCGATTTGAGCAACCGGGCAGCCAGCTCTTTCGCTTCGGCATTCGGCGTTTTCTTGACCTGGATCGGGCCGACAGCTACGTTGTCCAGTACGGTCATATGAGGAAAGAGGTTAAAATTTTGAAACACCATACCCATCCGCTGACGTACGGTATTGATGTTTTTTTCCGTGATCTGCTCTCCATCGATGGAGATGGTCCCACCCGTAGGCTGGTCCAAAAGATTGATGCATCGCAGAAACGTACTCTTACCGGAACCGGAAGGTCCGATGATGCAGACCACCTCGCCGTCGGAGAACGTCTGAGTGATCCCTTTCAGGACCTGAAGGTCTCCGAAATTTTTAACCAGATTTTTTACTTCGATCATAAATGCTTTCCTCTTTTCCAATGGAATGCGGTCATTATATAACAGTAAAGTCTCCTTATTCAACCTTTTTCGAAAAACTTCTTGACATTCTTGCTTTAGTGAAGTAAATTGATAAAGTACTAAATTGCAAAAGCACATTCGGAGGAATCTATTATGAAAAAATCAACCTCATGCATCCTGATCATCGCATTGTCGCTGATCCTGATCTTCAGCTTCGCCGGCTGCGGCGGACCCCAGGAAGAGGGCGGGGCCAACCGGTTGGAAGATATCCTCGCCAGAGGATATATCGAAGTCATCATGGAGCCCTACTTCGCACCCTTTGAATTCATCGATCCGGCCAAATCCGGAGATGAACAGTATGTCGGCTGCGATGTAGAGATCGCCAAAGCCATCGCCGAAGATTTGGGCGTAGAGCTTCGGATCATCCCCCTGGAATTCTCTGCCGTTTTGGCCGGCATCACCGAAGGAAAGTACGATCTGGCGATCTCGGCACTCAGCTACACGCCGGCCCGTGCCGAAAACATGGAAATGTCGGATGGCTACTATATTTCGGAAGCCGGTGACGGATACGGCATGCTGATCCGGGAAGAAGATCTGGACAAGTATACCGATGCAGCGTCCTTTGCGGAAGCCGTTCTTGTTGCCCAGAGCGGATCGATCCAGGAAATGTTCATCAACACCCAGATTCCGGAATATAAAGAGCTGAAACTGGTTTCAGCCAGCACCGACGGTTATCTGATGGTCAGCGAAGGAAAGGCCGATGCTGCTGCCGTGGCCATCGAAACTGCCATGCTCTATGCGGACGCCAACCCGGGCGTCACCGTAGCGGAAAGCTTCCGCTTCAAAGAAGACGGGACCACCAACAGTACACGGATCGGCATTCCCAAAGGCGAATTAGAACTCACGGAAAAAGTGAATGAAATTATCGCAAAACTCATGGACGAAGGCAAGATCATCGAGTGGTATAACGAGTACGCCGAATACGCCTCGACCCTTGGCATCTAAAGATATTGCACTTCCCCGGAGGACCCCGCTATGCTCGCTGAGATCGCAGCACTTTGGACAAAATATGACTATGTATTCCTGAACGGACTGAAAGGTACGCTATGGCTCGCCCTGATCACGCTCTTCTTCGGAACGGTATTGGGCGTGATCATAGCCCTGATGCGCAGATCGAAAAACAGGATCATCCTGTTTTTCGTGAATATCTATATCGAAGTGCTCCGGGGCACTCCGATCCTGCTGCAGCTGTACTTTTTCTGGCTCGTGCTGCCGAAGATCTCTCCGATCGCCCTGTCCGATACGGCCTGCATCATCGTAGCCCTGATCGTCAACAGCTCCTCCTATATCTCGGAAATCATCCGGGCCGGGATCCAGGCGGTGGACAAAGGACAGACGGAGGCGGCCAAGAGTCTGGGCATGAGCCCGGCCATTACACTGCGCTACATCGTTCTGCCCCAGGCCGTCAAAAACATTCTGCCGGCATTGGGCAACCAGTTCATCCTGACGGTCAAGGAGACTTCGCTGGCATCGGTATTCTTCGTGGGAGAATTGATGACCGCATACAAAAGCGTGCAGTCCGCTACGTTTCTGTCTGTATCTTCCCTGACGATCGCCGGCGTCATCTATCTGATCGTCACCTATACGCTGTCCAAAGTGGTGGGTCTGTTCGAAAAAAGGCTCGCGGTCAGTTCATAGAAACAGGCACACCCCCGATCAACGAAATCCGGAAAGGAATGGATCATGACAGATCTGCAATTCGTAACCAAACAAATCGAAGATATCGCGCCGAAGGCTGTGGACATCAGCCGCAAGATCTGGGCGTACGCGGAGCTGCCCTACGAAGAGGTGCAGTCGGCGGAGCTGCTGATCCAGGCGCTGCAGCAAGAAGGCTTTGAAGTGGAAGCAGGCCTGGCGGGCATGCCCACGGCCTTTTCAGCTTCCTTTGCCGTGGGCACGGGCAAGCCCGTGATCGGCCTTCTGGGCGAATACGACGCCCTGGACGCACTGAGCCAGAAGGCCGCATGCCCGGAGCGCGCACCCATCCGGGAAGGCGCCCCCGGCCACGGATGCGGACACAATCTTCTGGGCGCCGGCAGCTTTGCCGCTGCGGTAGCCGTCAAAGAATATCTGGTCAAAAACAATAAAGACGGAAAAGTGATCTACTTTGGCTGCCCTGCGGAAGAAGGCGCCGGATCCAAGCAGTTCATGGCAAGAGAAGGTGTCTTCAACGATGTGGACTTCGTCTACACCTGGCATCCCGGAGACCGGAACGAAGTATCGGCCAAGGGAAACGTGGCGATCATGGGGGCCGCCTTTACGTTCAAAGGCATCGCATCCCACGCCGGCGGATCGCCCCACCTGGGCCGCAGCGCCCTGGACGCGGCAGAGCTGATGAGCGTGGGCACCAACTACCTCCGGGAGCACATGATCGACAAGGCCAGGATCCATTACGCCTACAGCGATGCAGGCGGCGTGTCTCCCAATGTTGTGCAGAGCTATGCGAAAGTGAAATACGAAGTACGGGCGCCCAGAGTGGATCAGATGAAAGAACTGTTCGCCAGGGTCGTAAACGTGGCCAGAGGCGCGGCACTGATGACTGAGACAGAGATGGATTATGAGATCACCATGGCGTTTTCCGACTACGTGCCCAACAAGATCCTGGCCCAGGTAGCCAGTGTATGTTTCGAGGAGATCGGCCCGACCGCATGGGATGCCAAGGATCAGGAGCTGGCCGCTTCGTTCCTGGCACACTACAATAAATCCACATTGTCTTCCATCCGTCAGGATATGGTCCTGGAATTCGGAAAGAACAGCGACTCCACCATGTGGAAGTCTCCCCTCGACACAAAGGTCCGCCCCTTTGATCCCCGGGACAACGACTACGATTCCGGATCCACCGATGTGGGCGATGTGGGCTACGCAGTACCAACGCTGAACGTCAACGTGGCCACAGCCTGCTTCGGCACCGTGTGGCACTCCTGGCAGACCACAGCCCAGATGAACAGCTCCTTGGGGGAAAAAGGCATGCTCACCGCCGCCAAGGTCCTGGCGCTCTCCTGCATCCGCACTGCGGAAAACCCCGAGATCATCCAGCAGGCCAAAGAGGAATGGATGGAAAAAACCGGCGGCATCTACATCTGTCCGCTCCCTCAGGATGTGACGCCGCCCATCGGCAGATACTAAAGACTCCTTCTGAAAGCGGGCGCTCGAAAAATATTTCGAAGCGCCCGCTTTTTTCGCTTGATAACCTACTAAAATTGTAGTATTATCACTGCGGAGGTACGCTATGAATATCACCACAAAAGGCAGATATGCGCTCCGGATCATGCTGGATATCGCGCAGCAGAGCACGGAACGCTACACATCCATCAAAGAGATCGCCCGCAGACAAGGCATTTCAATCAAGTACCTGGAAGCCATCGCATCCACACTGAACAAGGCAGGACTGCTGGAGAGTTCTCGCGGAAAGAACGGCGGTTATCGGCTTTCCCGGGATCCGAAGGACTACTCGATCGGTTCTATCCTGAAGGAAACCGAGGCCAATCTGTCCTCTGTCCCATGCCTCAAAGGGCAACAGGTAACCTGCAGCATGGCAGCCCAATGCGAGACGCTTCCCCTTTGGCAGCTGCTGGACGGACGGGTGGACGAAGTTCTGGAAAGCGTTTCCCTGGCCGATCTGCTGGCCGGGCGGCTCCCTCCTGTCGTTCTGGACAGAAAAACATTTTAACTAATTCCTATTGACAAAGTAGGCTATATGAAGGATAATATTCCTATCATGTCAGTAGGTTTATGAAAGGAGCTTATACAATGCAAGTCTATGCCGACAATGCAGCCACCACGAAAGTCAGTCAGACAGCCATCGATGCGCTGTTGCCCTGCCTTACGGATAAATATGGAAATCCTTCCAGCATCCACAGCTTCGGGCAAGCGGCCTCTCGCGAAATGGAGAACGCCAGGGAGATCATCGCCCGGTGCCTGAACGCGGACCCCAAGGAAATCACCTTTACTTCCGGCGGAAGCGAAGCAGATAATCAAGCCCTGCTTTCCGCTGCGGCAGCCGGAGAAAAGAAGGGGAAGAAGCACATCATTTCCACCGCTTTCGAGCATCACGCCATCCTGCATACGCTGGATAAGCTGAGCAAGCAGGGCTTCCGCATTGAGCTTTTACCTGTATATCAGGACGGCATCGTCCGCCTGGAAGATGTGGAAAAGGCCATCGGCGAAGACACGGCGCTGGTATCGATCATGTATGCCAACAACGAGATCGGAACCATCCAGCCCATTTCCGAGATCGGCGCTCTCTGTAAAGAAAAAGGCGTCCCCTTCCATACCGACGCAGTCCAGGCCGCAGGCCATCTGTTCATTGATGTCAAGGTGCAAAATATCGACATGCTTTCCCTGTCCGGTCATAAATTTCACGCCCCAAAGGGCTCCGGTGTCCTGTATGTGCGCTCCGGTTCCGTTCCCTTGGTCAATGTGATCGAAGGCGGCGCCCAGGAACGTGGCAAGCGCGCCGGCACCGAGAATATCCCGGGCATCGCAGCCATGGCAGCCGCCCTGAAGGAAAGCTGCGAAAACTTAGACGCCAATGCCGCTAAAGTATCCGCCATGCGCGACCGGCTGATACAGGGACTGGAACAGATCCCCGAATCGGTGCTCAACGGCCATCGGACGAACCGGCTGCCCGGAAACGTGAACTTCTGCTTCAAGGGCATCGAAGGAGAATCTCTCCTGCTCATGCTCAACCTGGCAGGCATCGCCGCCTCTTCCGGCTCCGCCTGCACCTCCGGATCCCTGGATCCCAGCCACGTGCTGCTCTCCATCGGTCTGACCCACGAAGTGGCCCACGGTTCCCTGCGGCTGTCTTTGAGCGAATATACGACAGACGAAGAAGTCGATCACATACTGGCCACTGTCCCCACAGTCGTGGAACGGCTGCGGGCAATGTCTCCGGTATGGGAATCCATGCAGAAAGGAAAATAACTATGGCTATGAATTACAGCGATCTGGTGATCGATCATTTTACAAATCCCCGCAATGTGGGCGAGATCCCCGATGCGGACGGCATCGGCGAAGTCGGCAATATGAAATGCGGCGATATCATGCGCATGTACCTGAAAATCAAGGATGATGTGGTGGAGGATGTCAAGTTCAAGACCTTCGGCTGCGGCGCCGCTGTGGCTACCAGTTCCATGGCCACGGAGCTGATCAAGGGAAAACCCCTCAGCGAAGTGATCAAGCTCACCAACGCTGCTGTGGTGGAAGCCCTGGGCGGTCTTCCGGCCATCAAGGTCCACTGCTCCGTACTGGCAGAAGAAGCGGTTAAAGCGGCCCTGTACGATTATTATACCCGCAAGGGACTCCCGCTGCCCGAAGGGATCGAAGCGCCCTGCAACGGCGATTGTGCCCACTGCTGCAGCCATTGATCCAAAGACTGTGCGAACCCGGATCGGTGAGGATGCAAATTCTTCGTCCCGACCCGGGTTTTTCTTTACAAAAACCTTGAAATCCGCCCCTCCTTGTGCTATGTTATGAAATGCGTGCGGGTGTAGTTCAATGGCAGAACGTGGCCTTCCCAAGGCTAAGGCGAGGGTTCGATTCCCTTCACCCGCTCCAATGTAGAAGTCGCTGAAAATGCGGCTTTTGCTTATATATCAACGCTTTACGGATTTATCACTTCAAAATATTCATTGTTGCATCTTGCATTTTCACCCCTTTATATTGCATTTTTTATAGTCCATGCAAGATGAAATGCAAGATGAAGAACAAATTAAAAAAGCCCTAGACATTCGTCTGGGGCTTCCTGGCCCTACATCCCTATTTGATGATCTTTTTCAGCCTCTATAATATCGCCGATAACCTTTAGAACTCGATAACGCTCGCTGCCCTTAATAACATTTCCGCTCTTGTCGAGGGATACCTCAGTTTTAAGCTCTACCTGGATTCGCATACCGGGGCCAAAGCGTACTTTTTCTGCATGAATACGTTCCAGCCACGCTTTATCTTCGATTGTTGCATCGATATTTTTATCAAAAATAAATCCCCACTTTGAATCACCATATAGATCTGGTTTTCTGATTATTAAAAAGGTCTGTATGGTGTTCTCAAAAACCTCAGCTTCATCAATAATCATACCCTCGACAACCGGCGCGACAGCATGAATGTTTTCCTTTGTATATTCAACCACTTCATTTTTTACATTATCCTTTATTTGAAACCCTTGTCGCTCTTCATCTTGTTTGACAACATTGACTATATTGATAATACTGTTTTCAATTTTTGCCCCTGAAAAATACTTGTCAGCTGTCTTCCTTGATGTTATGAGCGTATTTCCTGCGACGTTTGTTATTTGGGCATCATCCCCGCTATTTTCAATTTTTTGAGGCCGACTGCCGTTCAAGTGTTTTGCTATCTTAAACACGCCACATACGGCTCCTACCAAATACGCAGCTATCGCATCCGGAGAAGACATCAAAGTTACAGCTTGCTCTGCGACAGCTTGAAAATCAATATCAAAACTATCATTCCGGAACTTGGTGACTTTCAAATTAACATATGTATCGGGTTCATTTCTTATAATTTCTTCTACAATGTCTACGGTTGAGGAAAGAATTTGCGATAAAGCCTGCGCATCTATTTCGGACTTTCCTTCAAGTTCAAACGAAAATTGCGCTTCGCTTTTTATGAAATCCGCTTTGACGATGTCATTTTTCATATGCTCTCCTTAATGTCCGTTATATATGCTAAGAATACATGAGGAAGAATCAGATTGCAACCATGGCAAATATTCAGCAATTAAAAAGGCCCCGGAAAACCATCCGAGGCCTCTCAACAATATCCCTTATTCCATCTGTCCCTTCGCCCAATTGTACCATTCCTGAAGTTTCTCTCGGAGTGTCTTCTCGGTCACAAACGCTTTCAGCCATCGAGGCAGTCGCTGCCAGGCCTGAGCATATACCCAGTCCATCTTCTGCTTGCCTTCCGTCGTGGCCATCAACCGCTCGGCAGAAAGCATGAAGGAAAGCGCCGATGATCGCAGCGTCTCCCATTGCTTGGTGTAGATCGCGTAGACCATACCCACAATTGCGGCTAGGATCAACGCTACCGTTTCGATATTCGAGATTAAAAATTCACTCATCTTTTTTATTCCTTTCTTCATTCTTTTTGATGGATGCCAACGCCCACAGCTCCCCGGTCGTAAAGGCGAACCAGGCGCCGACTAAAACAGTAGGCTCGGATCCAACCCGACAAAATACGTACAGGACCCCTATCGTGAAAATGGCATTGAGAGCGATTATGGCCATGACCAAACCTTTTGAAAATCTCATTTCTCTACCTCCGTTCAGCATTGGCCTCGATCAGGAAGTCCTCCAGCTCGTGCTTCATCCGCTTTCGGTATGTCAGCGCTTCATCCAGTTCGCCATTCAGCTTTTCACCTTTTACGGCCCTTGCGGTTTGCTCTGCAAGAGATCCGACAGCATCGACATTCTTAAGAGTCAGAACGCATTCTTTCTTGCGAAGCTCCTCCTTTCGATCGTTCTTTTTGTCCATTGCCGTGATCTTCATAAGGACGATTCCAGTAATGATCGAAGAAACGATGCCTGTGACCAAGCCTAAAATGGTGATGTCCATGTAAGCCTCCTAATCCGTCACAACCGGCATCTGCTCTGCCGCATCGTATTCA
>DPKU01000020.1 GCA_003542355.1 Clostridiales bacterium
GGGGACATTCCTCTGGTCTGTGACCTGTCTTCGGGCATCCTTTCCGAAGAGATCGATGTAAACCGATTCGGATTGATCTGGGCCGGCGCCCAAAAAAACATCGGACCCGCCGGACTGGTGATCGTGATCATCCGAAAAGACCTTCTGGGATTTGCACCACCCGAAACACCCACCATGCTGAATTATCAGATCATGGCAGATCATGCTTCTCTATATAATACTCCGCCGACCTATGCGATATACATCGCGGGACTCACCTTTCACTTTCTCAAAGAAAACGGCGGTGTACCGGCCATGGAGGCCCTCAACAGAAAGAAAGCCGGCATGCTGTACCAGTGCATCGACAGCAGCAAGCTGTTCACTGCGCCGGTTGCCCCAAGAGATCGCTCTCTGATGAGCGTCGTATTCAAAACCGGCGATCCCGCGCTGGACAAGGTTTTCGTTGAACAGGCCAGGGAACGGGGATTGGTGAATCTGGCCGGACATCGGATCGCCGGCGGCATGCGCGCCAGCATCTACAATGCCATGCCTTTGGCAGGCGTGGAAGCGCTGATCCGCTTTATCGAAGAATTTGACAAAACCCAACCAGGAGGAACCCATGTATAACATCAAGATCTACAACAACATCGCCGAAGAGGGCCTGGCCTGCATGGGAAATTGCTTCAAGCGAACGGATTCTCTCAAAAACGCCGACTGCATGATCCTCCGGAGCACCGACCTTCACGAAAAAATCTTTCCGGAAAGTCTTCTGGCCATCGCTCGTGCAGGAGCCGGCGTCAACAACATTCCACTGGACCGCTGTGCCCGGGACGGCATCGTGGTGTTCAATACGCCCGGGGCCAATGCCAATGCGGTAAAAGAGCTGGTCCTGACAGGTCTGCTCATGGCGGCACGGAATGTCCCAGAAGCCATGGAATGGGTCAAAGATCTCCACGAAGATGTAGCCGAGGCAGTGGAAAAGCACAAAGGAAAATTTGCGGGACACGAAGTGATGTCAAGAACCATCGGTGTGGTGGGATTGGGCGCTGTCGGCGTTCTGGTGGCCAATGCGGCAGAGGACCTGGGCATGAAGGTGATCGGCTATGATCCTTATATCACAGTAGACTCCGCACATCTGCTGTCCAATACCATCCCCGTCTATAAAGACATGAACGCCATGCTGTCCCAGTGCGACTACATCACCATCCATGTTCCGTTCATGAAAGAAACGGAAGGGCTTCTGAATAAAAAGCACTTCGAACAGGCCAAAGACGGACTGTGTGTCCTGAACTTCGCACGAAACGGACTGGTAAACGAGGAAGATATCCTGGAACTTCTGAAAGTCGGCAAGATCCGAAAATACATCACGGATTTTCCCACAGAAAAGATCCTGCGCCATAAGAATGTACTGTGCATCCCCCATCTGGGCGCCTGCACAGCAGAATCCGAGCTGAACTGTGCCCGGATGGCCGCCGCTGAACTGGCCGATTATATGCTCAACGGAAACATCACCAATGCGGTGAACCTTCCGGATTGCAGCCTGGGCAATCTGCGGAGCGTCGCCCGAATCAGCATCCTGAACAAAAATATCGCCGGCATGCTCAGCATCATTACCGGAATCCTATCCGAGATGAAGGTGAACATCAGCGATATGATCAATAAAAGCAAAGGGGAAATGGCCTACACCCTGATCGATATCGACAGCCCGGTGGACGAAGAACGTTTACGAGCTGCTTTGGCCGTGGAGGGGATCATTTCGGTCCGCCTCCTCTATCCCCAGTCCCAGGAGAGTGGCATTTAACACCACGCCGGCCACCAGGACAGTGCCCAGCAAAAAGAACCAGAAGAGCAGTGCTGTCACGGACGCGAACCCGCCGTAGACAGTGCTCATAAAACTTCCCCCACTCAACGTTAGGTTGGTGTATATGGAATAAACTGCCGTCACGATCACCATACCGCCGGCAGATACGAGGCTCCCCGGAAGGATCTGGCGGAGCTTCATTTTTTTTGTCGGTGCGCTGTAGAAGAGATATGTTACGGAACCGAAGTACAGCAGTACGCCCAATATCCAGCGCAAGGCGACCCAAAGCATAGTAATATGCGGACCAAACCGGCTTTCCAGCATATTGACCAGCGCATCTCCGAAGAGGAAAAACAAGGCGCGCAGAATGGCGTCTCCATAAACCAGAAGGATCAGACCGAAGAGCAGAGAAAACAACATCAAAAGGCTGTTTTGCACAGCGCGCAACCGCTCCCGCACATAGCTTCGGACCATGGTGCTGCTGGAATACGCATAGTTGCTCATTCGCATCATGGCAAACTGGGCTTTGCTGGCGCCCCAGAGTGCCATCAGGGCGAAGATGAGACTCAGCCCACCGGTATTGGCGGTATCCAGAAATCCGCTGACCTGACGGATCCCCTGTTCGGACAGGTAATCTCCCAAAAGCTCCTGCAGGACTGACGGCGTAATGGAAAAGGCCGCCAGAAGCTGAAGGAGCAGCAACACGGTAGGGATCAGCGAAAACATGAAATAAAAAGACAGCTCCGCCGGTTTTCCGTCGTAGTAAGGATCTGCGTACTGATCCTTCGTCGCATGTAGAATTGTCTTCACTTTATGCTTCATTTTCTCTCAGGATCTCCCGAAGTCTTTCCAGTGCCCGGGCCCGATGGCTGATTTGATTCTTCAGATCAGCAGGCATCTCCGCAAAGGTCATATTCGTACCGTCCGGGACAAATAAAGGGTCATAGCCGAAGCCGCCTTCCCCTCTGGGGGATCGCAGCAGAACACCGGTGCATTCGCCCCGGGCTGTGAGCAAGCGTCCATCCGGATAGGCCAGCGTGATCACACTCACATAGCGACCTGTCCGCTCTGCTTCCGGCACAGCGCAGAGGGCCTCCAGCAGTTTGGCGTTGTTGGCCTGATCATCGGCATCGGGACCGGCATACCGGGCGGAGTAGATGCCGGGCGCGCCGCCCAACGCATCCACAGACAGGCCTGAATCATCGGCGATCGCCGGAAGTCCGCTCAAGCTGCAGATCGTCCGTGCCTTGATAGCCGAATTCTCTTCGAAAGTCGTTCCGGTTTCCTCGATATCTGTTTTCGGCAATCCGGCTTCTTCCTGAGAAAGGATCTCCATGCCGAAGGCTGCGGTGATCGCTTCCATTTCGCGGATCTTGTGGCTGTTTTGCGTAGCTGCGACAATTCGCATCTGTACCCCCTGTGCAATGTGTGTTATAATAACGCTACTTTTTCGAATGTTATTGTGGAAAGGATTCAACGATTATGAAACGCATTCTCATCACCGGTGGCCCCACCAACGAATATAT
>DPKU01000097.1 GCA_003542355.1 Clostridiales bacterium
CCGTCGGAGATTATACGCCGGAATTCTCCTTCCGCCTGGAAGATCTGGCCGCGGAGCTGGCACAAGCCGTTCTGGAATTGAACGAAGCCGACGAAGAACAGCTGACCGAAGCGCTGCTGAACATCATGGCAGACCCTCAGTGCAAAGTGAACGATGACAGCAAAATCAGCAGTTATGAACCCCATTTGACCGTAAAGCTGACGCTGACGCAAAAGCTCATCGCACAGCTGCGGGGCTGGTTTCCCGATGCTTTGCTCATCGGCTCCAAGCTTCTGGAAAACGTGAGTACCGATCACCTGGTCGAAGTGGCGCAGAAGCTCTGCATCAAAAACCATATGGACTTTATCATGGCCAACGATCTGGCCGAACTGCGGAGCGGGAAGCCTTATCGCTATCTCGTGTCTCGGGATGGCTTTACCGGTATCACGCTGAACGGTCCCGACCAGCCTGCCCTGCTGGATTATGCAAGAGACAACTGGTTCTAAATTCTCATGGTCGAAATCCCAAAGCCGCGTCCTGCCCTCGCAAGAGGACTGAAGCGCGGCTTTTTATTGTATCAATCCTGTTCGTTCAGGGTGTCCAGCAATCGCTTGATCCGCTCATTCACCATGGCAAGGGCCACCTCGTTGCGCCCTCCTTCCGGAATGATGATATCCGCATGCTTTTTGCTGGGCTCTACGAACTGCTCGTGCATGACCTTGACAGTAGTCAGATATTGCTCCACCACAGATTCCAGGGTCCTTCCACGCTTTTTGACATCCCGCAGGATCCGGCGGATGATGCGCACGTCGGCATCGGTGTCGATATAGAGCTTGATATCGCACAGCTCCCGCAGTTCCCTGTTCTCAAAGATCAGGATCCCTTCGACGATGATCACCTTCGCCGGCTCCACCGCCACGTTCTCCAAAGAACGGTTGTGTATCGTAAAATCGTAAACCGGCCGGAAGATCGCCTCGCCGATGCGCAAGCTACGGATATGCCGGATCATGAGATCCGTATCGAAGGAATTGGGGTGATCGTAGTTCAGCAGACAGCGATCTTCGTAGGACAGTTCGTCATGGGCTTTGTAGTAGAAATCGTGGCTGAGCAAGGCCACTGCAGGCCCGAATTCTTCCTGGATCCTGCGGACCATGGTGCTCTTCCCTGAACCGGTCCCACCGGCGATTCCGATGACGATAGACTCTTTGCTCATTATTTCTTTCCGCTGTTCCTTTTGTAGGATTTTCCTTTTCTCGGTTCCAAGGGCGGCAATTCGCCTTCCAGCGGCAGCTCGTAGCCGCCGTTGCGCTCTTCCTGCGTGACCGTCGAACCCAGATTGATAACGCCCTTTTCCAGTTCTGCAACAGTATTTTTGATCTCCACCATGCGCTCCGGCGTCAAGTCGTTCTGCATGGCCAGGCTCGTGCTGTACAGCACTGTCTCCAACGCGTCGTGCATCTGAGCGATCCTGGAGCGCACATCCTGTACCTGCTCATCGCCAACAAACTCCTTTTCGGCGTGGGAAGACATCAAAGATGTGATCTCACTGAGCTGGTACTCATTGTACCCATCCACAGCAATACAGTCCCAGCCCGTCTCTTCTTTGACCGAAGCGGCAAATTCAAATTTTGCATCGTGTTCGCCATGGACCAGAAAAATATCGTGAGGCTTGTTTCGGAAGCCCCGGAGCCAGGCCATCAGCGCATTCTTGTCGGCATGGCCCGAAAAGCCTTCCAGGTTGTGGATCTGTGCTTTGACACGGATGTTTTCTCCAAACAAGGTAACCTCTCCGGCCCCTTCCAACAGGCTGCGACCCAGGGTGCCCTCTGCCTGATAGCCCACAAATACCACACTGGCCTTGGGGTTCCAAAGATTATGCTTCAGATGATGACGGATCCGTCCTGCATCGCACATGCCGCTGGCAGAGATGATCACTTTGGGACTCTGGTCGACATTGATCATCCTGGATTCATCGCTGGTCAGCGTAAAATGAAGATTTGCGAAATCCAGGGGGTGGTCGCCATGGAGGATAAAATCGCGAGTCTCTTCGTCGAAAGCCTGCGCGTTTTTCTTAAAGACTTCTGTGGCTGCGATGGCCATGGGGCTGTCCACGTATACCTGAATCTTTTCCAGGGCGCTGCGATAGGGCGAATCACCGTCGTAGATCCGGTTGAGTTCGTAGATCAGCTCCTGGGTGCGCCCTACGGCAAAGGAAGGGATCACTACATTTCCGCCTCTGCCCGTGGTCTCAAGGATGATATCCAGCAATCGCTTGATGCTGGTGGAATTTTCTTCGTGAAGGCGATTGCCGTACGTGGTTTCCATAACCAAATAATCTGCTTTTTTTATGAATACGGGGTCTCTCAGGATCGGGCGATCCTGCATGCCCAGGTCTCCGGAGAACACCAGCTTGGAGGTGCGGTCTTCTTCTTGCGTCCAAAGCTCGGTGATGGCAGAACCAAGAATGTGTCCCGCATCGTTGAACACGATCTTCATCTGATCGTTGATCTGCACCAGCTGATCATAGAGGACCGGCGACACGTGTTCCAGAACACCGATGGCATCTTCCGTGGTATACAGCGGCTCCACCGGGGCACGGCCTGCCCGCTCCCCTTTGCGGTTCTTCCATTCGGCTTCCTGTTCCTGGATGTGGGCACTGTCCTTGAGCATCACATCCAGCAGATCCGCCGTTGCGTCTGTGCAGTAGATGTTGCCGGTGAATCCCCGCTTGTACAAGAGCGGCAGTCTTCCGCAGTGGTCGATATGGGCATGGCTCAGAACCACGGATTCAATTTCGGAAGGCGTAAAGGAAAACGGTTCAGAATTCAACTCGTCCAGCGCTTTGCTCCCCTGAAACATCCCGCAGTCCAAAAGGACCTGATGCTTGTCAGTCGTGATCAAATGACAGGATCCCGTGACAGATGTAGCCGCTCCGCAAAATTTGATTTTCATAGATGTCCCTCTCCTGTATGCATTGCAATATCCCATGGGATATAAAGTTATCTAAATTAGTATATCATATTCCTCCGCCCTGATACAAAACATAAAAAAGGACCGGATCTGAACTGACCCCAAAAAGTTAGACAAAAGACGGGCATCGCAATCAAGCGACTTGAGAGGACTGAACTCTGTACTGAACAGGGCTCAGTCCTTTTAGTTTGCCCTTAATGCGACAGTTGTTGTAGTAATAAATATATTTCTCGAGTTCGTCTCTGAACTCGGCAATATCACTGAATTTCCGAAGATACAGGAGCTCTGACTTCAATAGTCCGAAGAAGTTCTCCATGACAGCATTGTCCAGGCAATTGCCCTTGCGCGACATGCTTTGATGGACGCCTTTCTCTTCAAGGCGGTGCTGGTACATCTTATGCTGGTACTGCCATCCCTGATCCGAATGAAATATGAGCCCGTTTCCATTGGGAATCCTTACAAAAGCCTTATCTAGCATATCCATAACTTGCTCAAGACGAGGCCTGTCGCTGATGTTGTAACTGATGATCTCGCCATTAAACATATCCAGAATTGGTGAAAGATAAAGCTTTTGCCCAAACATGGAAAACTCTGTAATGTCCGTAGTCCATTTCCGGTTGGGCGCCGTTGCATGAAAATCTCTGTTTAGAAGATTGGGTGCAACTTTACCGATTTCTCCTTTGTAGGAGCGATACTTCTTGATCCTTACCTGGCATTTTAGCTGCAGCTGCTTCATCAGCCTTTGGACTGTTTTGTGGTTCAAGGCATAGCCACGGTTTCTCATTTCAAGCGTAATGCGACGGTATCCGTACCGACCTTGATTCTCGTGGTAAACAGCCGTGATTTCGTCTTTGCAGGCACGGTATTTATCCGGCCGCCGAGCACGCTTAAGGTAGTAATAGTATGTGCTCCGAGGAACACCGACGAATTTGAGCAATGCTTCAAGCGGGTATTTATGCCTTAACTCGGTAACGACTGCTACTCTGTTTGCCGTTCCGCTTCTTCCTGTTTTTGAGTTAAGGCAATCAATTTTTTTAGGACTTCATTCTCCATGCGAAGACGCTGAACTTCCGCAAGAAGATCTTCATCTTCGTTGACATCCTTTTTAGGCGGACGACCTTTTTTTGCTGCTGACAATTTGTTTGACCTGCCTCGTCGTTCTTCAAAGAGTGCCTCTTTGCCTTCTTCGTAGTATATGCGCTCCCATTTTGCAACGGTTGGTGGACTTTGAATCCCAAAATTTGCTGCCGCTTGGTTTAAAGATAAATAGTTTTGATGCATATATTCTACAACATGAATCTTAAAGTTACCATCATACGTACGGCGAACGCTAATAAGCTGCTGCTCACCACCGGCCTTGAAAAGATTGATCCACCTCCGTAAAGGTGAACGACTCACCTCATGTTTTGCCGCTATGGTATCCAAACCTCCTGAACGGCCATCGAAATACTCATGTACCAATTGTAATTTGAACTCGTCTGTATACTTCTTTTTCCCTGACATTGTAAAACCCCCTTCGTCAGATTTTTTGTCTAACGAAAGGGGTTCACTTCAATCGATCCGGTCCTTCGCAAGCGCTATAGTATTTTACTCAGGAATTCCTTAGTCCGGGGGTTTTGCGGCGCAGAGAAGATCTGAGCCGGCGTTCCTTCCTCCATGACGATCCCTTCGTCAATAAAGAGCACCCGATCTGCGACTTCCCGGGCAAAGCCCATCTCGTGGGTGACCACGA
>DPKU01000207.1 GCA_003542355.1 Clostridiales bacterium
GCCGCAGTAGTCCTGCCGATATAGCCCATACTGCCTGGACCATTCGACCGACTGGCGGTACCCGTCTTTTTTCTTGTAGTTGCCGTTCAGGTATTCCACCTGCCAGACTTGCGCCAATTCCTTGCCCAGCGCAGAGATCACATCTGAATTTTTGTGCGGACTGACAGTGAGCGTGGTATCGAAGCAGTCGAATCCGCCTTCTGCTGCGCGACGAGCCGTTTCCTGCAGACGCAGGAAAAAACAACGGCCGCATCGGGCGCCGCCTTCGGGCGCTTGCTCCAGTCCGACTACTGCACTATAATAAACTGCGGGATCGTAAGGCCCTTCGATCATATCAACAGAGATCTGTTCCGCTGCTCCGTATTCTTTGAGAAACCGGATCTGCTCCGCTTTGCGGTGCTCATACTCCGAAGCATCTGTGATATTTGGATTGTAAAAGAAAACCGTTACATCGTAATCGGAGATCAGCCGGTGGATCACCGCCGTGGAACAAGGACCGCAGCAGCTGTGAAGCAATATTCTTTTTTTAGGATCTGTCACACGCATTTTCACTCCCTAAAGACATAAAATTATACCACAAAGTACAATGCTTGTCATCCGCTTACCCTCTCGGAGAAACACATGAACAAAGAAAACCCCTTCGGTTCTGCACACTTTAATACCATCGGCACCGCGCTGAAAAAAGAATTCGGCCGCCGGGTGATCAAGCTGTCTTTGGATGGCGGTTTTACCTGCCCCAATCGGGACGGTACCGCAGGCACCGGAGGATGTCTGTTCTGCTCCGTCGATGGCAGCGGCTCGTATGCGGGAACGATCCGAAGTCAAATCGACCTCCTTGGAAGGAAGTGGCCGGAAGGCGTCTATATCGCTTACTTCCAAAACCACACCAATACCTATGCGCCGGTTTCCGTTCTGCGCCGTCTTTGGGATGAAGCGCTCTCCTATCCCGGGGTGGTGGGGCTGGCAGTCGCCACCCGACCGGACTGCCTGCCGCCGGAGGTGTTGGATCTTCTTTCCGAATACAATCAGAAAACCTATTTATGGGTGGAGCTTGGCCTGCAAACCTGTCACGAGACCACGGCAAAAGCGATGAACCGCTGTTACGAAAACGCCATTTTCGAACGCGCCATGGCCCAATTGACCACCCGCAGGATGAAAGCCGTGATACACCTGATTTTGGGCCTTCCCGGGGAAAGCAGGCAGGACATGCTGGACAGCGCCGCATATGTTTCCGCGTACCGACCCTTCGGACTGAAGCTGCACATGCTCTATGTCTTAAAAAATACAGGTCTGAGCGACCTGTATCCCGAAGTATTCAGAATGTTTGACAAAGAAGAGTACATCGATCTGGTCGTGGACATCCTGGAAAGACTTCCGAAGGAGATCACGATCCACCGATTGACTGGAGATGCGCCCGGGGAAGAATTGATCGCGCCCCTGTGGAGCAGGGACAAGCACGCCGTTCTGAACGGCATCCAGAAGGAGTTCAAAGCAAGAGACAGTTTTCAGGGCATCTATGCTTCACCTATATCCTCCAGGTGATAGTGCTTTCTGCACAATGAGACATACATCTCATTTCCTCCGATCACGATCTGCTCGCCGGAACGGACCATCTTTCCGTCCACGATCCGGGCCACCATTGTGGCTTTTCTTCCACAGTGGCAGATCGTTTTGATCTCTTCGATCTTATCCGCATACACGAGCATATAATACGACCCTTCGAACAGCTCGTTCCTGAAATCATTTTTCAATCCGTAGGCCAGAACAGGTGTGTCATACTCGTCCACAATGCGAACCAGATCCAGAATGTGCTGCTTCTTGAGAAACTGACACTCATCGATCAGCACGCAGTGAATAGGTCTTTCTTTGAAAGCATTTTTATATACATCAAGAATGCTGGTCTTCTCTTTGATCATGAGCGCATCTCTCGATATACCGATCCGCGACGTGATCCGTCCTTCTCCGTAGCGGTTATCGATGGACGGGACCAGCACCAGCACGTTCTTTCCCCGTTCTTCGTAATTGTGTGCGACCTTGATCAATTCAATGGATTTTCCCGCATTCATGGTACTGTAGCGATAATACAACTGCGCCATAGATCTCTGCCCTTTCTTTCCGTCTCGATTTGATACGTGCAGTTGTATTATATCAAAAATCAAATCTTTTTCATCAATTTTTCGAAACCATGAATCGTACCGACCGCAAATCCGGCGCCAAATCTGGCGAATCCCCCAAAGAACCAGGAGAACGGCATCAAGACGAGGCGGAACAGGATATAACTTACATATAGAATGGCTTTGGCGGCGATCATAACGCCACTTGCTTTATCGGACATGACGACCTCCTTAATTAAGAAAACCATGGTGATGACTCCCCATGGTTATCCTATATCACGTCTGGTCCAATAAAACGGACTCTGCATTGCAACGCTTTACTTTACACTGAATACGATCCGAGTACCGCATCCAAATAGTCTTTATACTCTCTGACAACGTGGGCCGGCCCCAATATTTTGACGTCGCACCCCAGCCCGAAGATCCAGCCAAAAAACTGGGGACTGACCTCTACAGGAACGCCGATCAGGAAATGAGTCTCATCCACGATGCAGATCGTCACATCCTTGCCGAAGCGGTCGATCACAACTCCGGCCAGGTTGTTGTCAAAGAGCAGCCGGACGACACATTCCCTGCCGGCAAACATGCTGAATACCTTCTTTGCATAAGCAGAAACATCCAACGCGCGGAACGCCTCCATGCCTTCCCGATCCTCTTCCGTCGTGGAGATATCGTTCATCTTATCCACTCTGTAATGTTTGATCGTCTTGGTTTCGGAGTCGTAGGCGATCAGATAATAGTTTTCGTCATCCCAAAGCAAAGCAAAGGGACTCACTTCGTAGTAGCTGCCGTCTCTGCGGAATTCCCTTTCTTTATTGACTGTATAGTGGAAATACTTGTAGCGGATCCTTTTGTTTTGTGCAATACCGTTGGAGATCTCATCCACATTGTAATAGACGCTTTCATTCATGGATTTGACGCGGTTCTGCACGAAAACCTGACGGTGGAGTCTTTTGGCTTCGTACACACTGGTCAGCTTTTCGATCTTGCGGATCAGCGCCTCCGTTTTCTTTTGGGTGATAAATTTCGAGGATTGAACGCTGTCCACCAAAAGCTTCACTTCCGGCAGCTCAAATTCTCGGCTGGCCACATAATAGCCGGTGCCCTTTGACTTCACCTGTTCGATATCCAGGCCGAATCTCCTGAGGACCTCCAGGTCGTCGTAGATGGTTTTTCGTTCAGCGGCGATATCGTAGGCCGCCAGTTCCCGGATCATGTCCGCAACGCTCATCCGATGATTTTCGTCTGTCTTTTCCAGCATGATCCGCATCAGGTATAACAGCTTCATTTTTTGGTTCGACGATTTCGCCATGTCTTCCTCCAGTCCATCTTCAAGTTGCACTTTTTTTTTACACAAAATTGAATTATGATGACTCTATCAATAATCGGCATTCATGCACACAAGGAGACGCACATGAAATTATTTCAGGCCACATTCGAACACATCGATGCTATCTACCGGATCACACAACGTGTCGTCCTGGAATCCTATCCCCACTATTATCCGGCGCCCGCAGTGAAATTTATGTCCGATTACCACGACAAGGAGAAGATCGGCCGGGATATCCGGGAAGGAACGATCCTGATGCTGGCCACAGACCAGGGCGTCCTGGCAGCCACAGGCACCGCCAGAAACCACGAGATCGGACGGCTGTTCGTCCTTCCGGAATATCAAGGACAGGGCATGGGTACAGCCTTGATGGACGAGTTGGAAAAAATCGTTTTTCAATCTTACGACAGGATCCAGCTGGACGCTTCGCTGCCGGCAAAGCCTATGTATATCAAACGCGGCTACAAAGAGATCCGTTACGAAGTCCAGTCTGTCGGGGACGGCGATTTCGTATGCTTCAGTGTAATGGAACTGAAAAAGTGGGGCGATCGCTGTGAATAAGGCTCAGAAGGTCATACTTTCTGTATTTTTGCCTCTGACGGCATGGATCCTCGTGCTGGATCCCACGTCCCCATCTTTCGAAAAAATTCAGTACGTGCGCTATGCAACTGTCCTCTCCCTGTTTCTCGCTGTGATGATCCTTCCTAAAAGATACCCGGAACAAAAGAACATGGTGCCCGCCTTCTTCTTTATGGCGCTGGGTGATTTTTTTCTCGTCTTTATTTATACGATCGAACAGATCCACCTGGACTTATCCTGGGTCGGGATCCTTTCATTTATGACAGGTTATTTATTTCTGATCAAAGCCTATCGAAAGAAAACCATCAGCACGGGAAAAAACCTGGCTGCCTTGGTTCCGTTTCTGACAGCGTCGATCCTGATCGGTTGGCACCTGCATCCGTACATGCAAGGGCCGGTCACCGGACTGGGTATCGTATTCATGACCGTTTTGTGCACCATGTCCTGGCAGGCAGCAACAACGCTCTTTACGCATCACTTTTCAAAAAAATCCGCGATCATGATCTCCGCCTCGGGCGCGCTGATGTTTCTTTGCGATGCCGGTATCGCCTTCTCACTTTTCCATCCCTATTATTCCACGGTATACATCGCCTGGCTCAAAAACATCGTGTGGACCGCCTATCTTTCCGGCTGGACGCTGGCCGCCATGGTCATCGCCGAAGATCACCTTTATACCGGCAGCACGGAAATGATATAACCGCCGACGACCAGACTTGCCAGATTCGCCACAATGGCGAACACCAGGATCCGGCTTTTTTTATGTTCCTTGATGAGCAGCGGCAAGGCGATCATTTCTGCACCAAAGACAAAAACCTCGCCAATGACAAGCGCGATGAGAAGATAGGACGGCATCAGCGATCCGCCGTTGCTCAGCCAAATGTTCAGGACACCTTGGGTGATCAGGTTGACGGCAAGAAATACCATCCAGCTCCGCTTCTCCCGAAAACGGAAGAGCAGGAATACAAGGCCTTCGATCAGCAGCGTCAGCGCCACGCGGATCGACACCAGGAGGGCCGTCCGCAACGGATAGAGACCAGGTGTAAATACCTGCTCGCTCACATTCAACGTATAGACGTTGTTGTATCCCTGCAGCGCTTCGTCCGGCGACCATTCGAACTGATCCTGACCGGTCGACACCTGAAAGACATACCGGCCTTCCTTTTCCAGATCCCGTGAATAGAAAGCGTAATATCCTTCCCAGGCAACCTTTCGAACGGTCGCTTCCGGCATTTCCTCATCGGAGATCAGAACGATGGACAAGTCCTCCGGCGGATCGTTCACAAGGATCACCAGAGAAGGAGGTTCAGCCGAATTCGCCCAGATTTGCATGGGCATCACGAAAACAACCAGAATCCCAAGCACAATCAATAACAAACTTTTCTTCATTGCCGAACTCCCTTTAAACCGACTTCCTAATAGATGTGTCCTGTTATAAGATTCCCTGTCGGAATCGACTGCTTTTCTGATGATCATCCTATCCTCCTTTTTGATTCTTCACATTTGATTATACTATAAATTTGTTCAGGAATGGTTTATCATATCCTTATATATGGAATACGATATCCAATCCAATCATGAGGAGGAAAAAATGGACGTAACAGTAGCAGTTGTCAACGGTCAGGTGATCACGATGAAGGATCATCAGCAGGCGGAAGCCTTTGCTGTGTGCAAGGATCGCATCGTGAAAGTAGGCAGCACCGAAGAGATCCTGAAGTTGACGAATCCCATGAC
Organism: Clostridiales bacterium; assembly: GCA_003542355.1. Taxonomy (GTDB): domain Bacteria; phylum Bacillota; class Clostridia; order Peptostreptococcales; family Anaerovoracaceae; genus UBA10908. Next base: position 5,755 of record DPKU01000207.1, read on the forward strand.
AAAGATCATCGATCTGAAAGGAAAAACGGCGCTCCCTGGTTTTATTGACACCCATCTGCACATCGTGGGCTACGGCTTCGCATTTGAAGCAGTTGACCTGCTGGGGGTCAAATCGATGAAAGAGCTCGTCGAAAGATGCAAAACCTATATCGCAGAGAAAAAAGTGCCCGAGGGGACCTGGGTCATGGGACGCGGATTTGACCAGAATGCCTTTGCCGATGTAGAAGATTTTCCTACATCCAGGGATCTCAACGCTATTTCCACGAAGCATCCGGTCCTGCTGATCCGGACCTGCGGACACATTGGCATCGTCAACGATCTGGCCTTGGAAGTTACAGGCGTCGGCAAGGAAACCTTTATCCGGGGCGGCAGCTTCGACCAGTATACGGACGGCACCCCCAACGGCGTCATCCGGGAAGCCTCCCTCGAATGGTTCAAGCAGCAGATGGCCTACGCAAGAAGTGTAGAAGATCTGAAGCGCGCCATCACTGCGGGAACCAAAGTGCTGAACCAATTCGGCATTACATCGATCCATACGGAAGACTCCTACGACCTGGGATATTCAGGCAACCTGGAAAATTTGCACGAAGCTTATAAGCAGCTGATCATCGAAGGAAAGCTGACCCAGCGGATCTATCAAAAGATCTCCCTGCCCAGAATGGAGAACCTGAAAGCCTTTCTGGAAGGCCCGCTGCGGACCGGCATGGGCAACGACTACTTCCGGATCGGGCCGGTGAAGCTGTGGGCTGACGGCACCATCGGCGCCCACACCGCCTTTATGCTGGAAGATTATTCGGACCTGCCGGAAGGCGGGATCGGGATCGCTGTCTACGAAAACGACGAGATCCGGGAAATGATCGAGCTGACACACCGGAACGGGATGCAGATGTGCATCCACGCCATTGGAGACGGCGCCCTTAAACAGGTGGTGGATGCCTACGACGAAGTGATCCAAAAGTATCCGGATATCCCCCATCGCCACAGGATCGTTCACTGCCAGATCGGAAACGATGGGCTGTACAAGAAGCTTGCGAAAAACGGACTCAACATCAACATCCAGCCCATGCAGACCGAAACGGACTATCCGCTGATCGAACACAGGCTCGGGAAAGAACGGATCAAGCGCTGCCACGCCTGGAGGAGCCTGATCGATTACGGCGTTACCATCACCGGCAGTTCCGATGTACCCTGCACCAACAGCTTTGATGCGGCAGATGTATTTATCGGCATCGATGCCGTGGTCAACCGGACCAAGTGGCTGCCCGAAGAATCTGTCACACCCTACGAAGCCCTGGAAATGTACACCATCAATGCAGCCTTTGCCGCCTTTGAAGAAGATGTCAAAGGCTCGCTGGAAGAAGGCAAACTGGCGGACTTCGTGATCGCCACCGGCAATCCCCTGGAAGAAGGCATTTCCATCAAAGACATCAAAGTGGAACAGACCTTTATGGGCGGGATCAAAGTATACGAAGCCTAGCGATCATCGCACATCGAGAAGCAGAGGGTCTTTGCGGATCCTCTGCCTTTTTATTCTTCATACATTCGATAGAGCCCGGAGTAAACACCGTTCTTCGCCAGCAGTTCCTGATGTGTGCCCTTCTCTTCGATCCCATTTTCCGTAAGCACCAGAATGATGGATGCGTTGCGGATGGTGGTGAGCCGATGGGCGATGGTGAAGGTTGTGCGCCCTTCAGAAAGCAGTTCCAGAGATTTTTTGACCAGCAGCTCGCTTTCGTTGTCCAAAGCCGACGTCGCCTCATCCAGGATCAGGACCGGCGGATTTTTCAAGAATACCCGGGCAATGCTGATCCGCTGTTTTTGTCCGCCGGACAATTTAACGCCTCTTTCGCCCACGTACGTGTCGTACCCGTCCGGCAGCGCTGCGATGAAATCGTGGGCCGCTGCGTACCTAGCCGCCCGAGTCACTTCCTCGATGGAAGCGCCGGGCTTGCCGTATTGAATATTCTCAAAGACCGAGCCGGAAAACAAATATACATCCTGCTGGACAATGCCGATCTGAGAACGAAGGGATTGGATCGTCACATCCTTGATATCATAGCCGTCAATTAAAATCCTGCCTGAGGATACGTCGTAAAATCGGGGGATCAGGTTGCATAGCGTGGTTTTTCCGCTGCCGGAGGGGCCTACCAGCGCTACGTTTTCTCCGGCGTGCACGATCAGGTCGATATCGGACAAAACGTTGCGATTGTTGTCTGAATAGCGGAAGCTGACCTTATCGAACCGCATTTTACCGGTCACATCGGGAAGAACGATGGCATTTGCCGCATCGTCCACTTCCACCGGCGCATCCATGATCTCGATGAACCGCTCGATTCCCGTCACACCTCGCTGGAACTGCTCCGTAAATTCCACGATCCGGCGTATCGAAGCCAGCAACAGCGTCACATAGAGCAAAAAAGCCACCAGGTCGGGTGCTTCGATCCGCCGGTCGATCATGAACATTGCCCCCACGACGACCACTGCGATATACATGAGCCCGTCGAAGAATCGGATCGCACTGTGAAAGCCGGCCATGTACCGGTAGGCCTGGCGCTTGATCCGCAGAAAGCCTTCGTTTCCTTCCTTGAATTTTGCTTCTTCCACGTCTTCGTTGGCGAAGGATTTTACGACCCGGACGCCCAGCAGGCTGTCTTCCACCTTTGCATTCAGCTCTCCGATCTGGTTCCGTGATCTCTTGAAGGCGCTCCTCATTTTGAGATTGAAAGACGTGGCAAAGATCAGCATCAGGGGCAGCATTGCAAAAATGATCAGCGTGAGCATCACATCCATTTGGAGTAAAATGACGAAGGCGACACCGATCTTCACCGCAGCGATGAAGAACTCTTCCGGGCAATGGTGAGCAAATTCCGTCACGTCCATCAGATCACTGGTGATCCTGGCCATGATCTGACCGATTTTAGCGTTGTCATAATAGGAATACGATAACTGCTGCAGGTGGCTGAACAGATCCTTTCGCATTCCCGTCTCGATGCGGGCGCCCATGGTATGGCCTACGGAAGTCATAAAATAGTTTGCCGTCACATCCACCAGCCGCAGCGTCAGGTAAAAAGCCCCCAAACGAAGAACCATCTGTACGGTAAGTCCCGCCAAATCATTCATCCCCATATCCGTGATATACCGGATGATCAGTGGGAGCGCCAGTTCGCAGACGGTGGTAAGCGCAGCGCAAAAAAGATCCAATACCAGGATCCAGCGATATTTTTTATAGTACGGTATAAATCTCTTCAAAAGATAGGAGGTTTGCATCGTTTTGTTGTCGTCCATAACATTTTCTCCAAGTCGCAGTGATCTTAATATATTGTATCACGAACCTTTTGATTTGACACATACTATGCACTTCTCTGCCCATTCATTGCCCGATTGCCCGCGATCAATTAAATGTTGCCATCGCCCTGCATTATCTGTAATATGAAGCTGAGAACAAGGAGGTTCCCTATGAAAAAGCTATTCTATAACGCAACATTCCACACCATGGACGACGGAAAGACCGCAAAGAGCCTGCTCAGCGAAGAAGGCCGCATTCTCGCGATGGATTGCGATCCAGCCGCCTATTCGGATGACCCTTCCTGCGAACGGATCGACCTGCAGGGCCGTACGGTACTTCCGGGCTTTCACGACAGCCACGAGCATTTCCTCTGTTATGCGATCGACAAGGAAAAAATCGACTTCTACAATGCTCGGAGCGTAGCGGAAATGGCGGAGATGACACGCCGCTATATCCGGGAGCGCAGCATCCCCAAGGGACAATGGGTCCAGGGCGGCGGCTGGAACGAGAACTTCTTCGATGTGAAAAAGGTACCCACCCGGCAACAGCTGGACGAAATGGCGCCGGACAATCCCGTGATGTTTACGAGAGCCTGCTGCAGCACTGCGGTAGCCAATACGGCGGCTCTGGAGCTGGCAGGCATTTATAAGGATCCTCCGAAGATGAGCGACGGCGAGGTCGTTTTGGACGAAAAAGGGATCCCCACGGGACTACTCAACGAAAGAGCGCGCTTTTATGTTTACAGCATTATTCCCAACATCAGCAAGGATGATGTCAAGCAGCTGATCCTTGACTATCAGGAAGATCTGCTCAGAACGGGCTTGACCACCGTTCAGACCGACGATTTTAAGCTCTGGGACGCCACATTCAAAGATATTTTGCAGGCGTACAAAGAGCTTGAGCAGGAAGGCAGGCTGAAAGTCCGATTTATTCAGCAGCTGAGACTGATCGACCACGAGGAACTGGACGCATATCTGGCCATGGGCATCAAACCTTATGAAGGTTCGGATAGGTTCAAGGTGGGCACCTTTAAGCTTTTACCTGACGGTTCCCTGGGCGGAAAGACCGCTGCGCTTCTGGCCCCTTACGAGGGAGAAAAAGAGAACAAGGGCATCCTTACCTATACACGGGAGCAACTGTACAGCCTGCTGGAAAAGGCCCACTTGAACGGCCTGCAGCTGGCTATGCACGCCATCGGTGACGGCACCATGGATCTGGTCCTGTCCTGCTACAAGGAACTGCAGGAGAAGCATCCGAAAGAAGACCCCAGGTTCCGCATCATCCACTGCCAGATCACCAACGAAGATATCCTGGACCGGTTCGCAGAGCAAAACGTGATCGCAGATATCCAGCCTCTGTTCATCAAAGCAGATATGGAAGTAGCCGAACAGCTCATCGGCAGGGAGCGGCTGCGCACCAGCTACAACTGGAAGTCGATGCTGCAAAAGGGCGTTCACATCTCCGGCAGCTCCGATGCCCCTGTGGAGTCCTTCGACCCCAGGCTGGCGATCTACTGTGCCGTCACTTCCAAGAACCTGGAAGGGAAACCCGAAGGCGGCTGGATGCCCGAACAGCGCCTTACCAGAGAAGAGGCAGTGGGACTTTACACGACGGGCGCTGCATACACTTGCTACGAGGAGAACATCAAAGGCATGCTGAAGCAGGGCTTCCTGGCCGACTTCATCGTGATGCCCGAAGATATCATGACGGTGCCCGAGGAGAGAATCCAGACGCTGAACGTGGACGAAGTCTGGGTAGGCGGAGAAAAAGTTTACGAAGGATAAATAGAAAACCCTGCGATCGTTGAGATCGCAGGGTTTTTGCTATTATGCCTTTACTGCTCCGCCATCGCCTTCTCTTCAATTTGCAAAGTGATGCCCAGATCTGCGGCGCATTTCAAGTAGTAATCGTTTTGCTCCTCCGTGAGCATGTCCGATGAAATCAGACCTTTCTGTGTGTACAAATCATTTACGAACATCTTTGTAAACAATGCTCCCGCTTTTCCGGTCAAATACATTTCCGATGAAATCCCTGCTTTTTGGAAGGATTCAACAAGGCCCGGGGCGAATACATGGGTCTCGATCAATACCTTCTTTCCGTCTTTGATGCCGATTGCTTCCACGACCATAGCTCCTGAATCCGAAACCAGACCTTCCTTTAGGATTTCCTGTATTTCTTCCTTGTATCTGGGCGCCGGCGGGATATGCTGGAGAACCAAATGAAAGGGAATCACCTGCACGCCGTCCACGTCTTCGGGCGTCTTTGACAAGAGACCTGCACGGTACAACGGTTCTGAGAATTCCATGCCTGCGCCGCCATATTTAAAGTATACGTTTTGGACTCCCTTGAAGTACTTCTGCGCATTCATGCCCATGTGCAAGGGTTCATCGTGCGCGTGCTCCACGAGTCTGACTTCCTGATCCAGATAGTCGTATTTTCTGAAAATCGGCTTG
>DPKU01000108.1 GCA_003542355.1 Clostridiales bacterium
GGGTGCTGTTCCGTTAGGATTTGGAAATACCACAGCGCTTTCGGGGAAATTGGCTTGCTTCAGATTGTTTTCCGTCATGGGCCGGTTGTACTTCTTGAAATGGCCTTCCAGAATCTTCACCTGATCCGGAAAAGGGATGATCTTTTCATCAAAGGTCTCGGCAATCATTTCCTTCGTCAGGTCATCCTGGGTCGGGCCCAGGCCGCCGCTGGTGATGATCATGTCGCAATCCATAAAAGCGTGACGGATCATGTCTTTCAAACGCATTGGATTGTCGCCCACTGTGATGTGATACATTACATCGATTCCCATTTCGTTCATCTGACGGGACAAATAGACTGTATTGGTGTTGAGGATCGAGCCAAACAGTATCTCAGTCCCTACGCTCAGAATGGTACACTTCATTCGTTTCTGCCTCCATTTAAGAATTGAATATGTTGCGGTTGTGATAAATATATTCTGCGCCGGATACGACGGTCATGATCACCGATGCCCACAGAAAAACCGATCCGGCTGCAGCGATCCATTCCGGCCGATTGAGTATGAGCAGCGGAACAGCGATCATCTGAAGCACTGTCTTGATCTTCCCTGTGGTTCCGGCAGCGATCACGATCCCCTCCGAGGCAGCAACCGTGCGCATGCCTGCCACTGTAAACTCTCTGGCCAGAATGACGATCAACATCCACGAAGGAACAATACCGTTTTCCACCATACAGCAAAATGCCGAATATACCAGCACTTTATCGGCCAGAGGGTCCATGATCTTTCCGAAGTTGGTGATCAGATCGTATTTCCGGGCAAGATATCCGTCTAAATAGTCCGTAAAAGATGCTGCCAAAAAAACCACAAGAGCAGCCATCGTATCACCACGCAAATACAAGAATACAAAAATGGGAACCAGAATCACCCGGGCTATGGTCAATTTATTGGGCAGATTCATGTTTCACCTCCGGCTTGGCGATGCCTGTCAGGTCGTAATCAAAAGCGTCCGTAATCAGTACCGGAACAAAATCTCCGGCGAACAGAGGAACTTCTGATGTAAAAAGAATGCTGTCGTCGATCTCCGGTGCGTCCCGGTAAGTCCTTCCTCCATAGCTTCCATCTTCGTATGTTTCTTCGACCAATACCTCCAGGGTCTTTCCGATCAACTGTCGGTTGCTTTCCAGTGAGATCACCCGCTGGATGGCCATGATCCGATCTCTTCGTCGTTCTTTCACATTTTTTCTTATTTGATTTGGAAGGCAGGCAGCTGCAGTACCCTCTTCCTTTGAATAGGCAAAAACGCCCAGTCTTTCAAACTTCATTTCTTTGACGAACTCCAGCAATTCGTTAAAATCGTCGTTCGTTTCCCCCGGAAAGCCTGCGATCAGGGTTGTTCGCAGTGCAATTTCAGGTATATGTTTACGTAATCTAGTTACCGTCCCCATAATGGAAGCTTTTGTAGAATGCCTGTTCATCTTCTGAAGGACTGTATCGCTGCAGTGCTGGAGAGGGATATCTAGGTATTTGCATATCTTTGGCTGATTTCGGATCGTGTCGATCAGTGCATCGGTAATGCGGTCTTCATAGCAATACATCAACCGGATCCAGTGGATCCCGTCCACAGCACACAGGTCTTCCAACAGGCGCACGAGATGCCCTTCTCCCGGAAGATCGCATCCGTAGGCGGTCACATCCTGCGCGACTACCACCAGTTCTTTGCAGCCGATTTTTGCAAGGCTCTCAGCTTCGCTGATGATATCAGAAGCTTTTCTGCTGCGGTAAAAGCCGCGAATGGAAGGAATACTGCAATAACTGCAAATATTGTTACAGCCTTCGGCAATCTTGATAGGAGCCGTATAGATAGCCCTTGTTGTCTCCCGTCTTCCGATCTCTTCGTACATCGCTCCGCAGGAATTCTGATAGACGCGCTGCCCTTCAGATTTTCCCTTTAGGATGTCTGGCAATCTGCTGTAATCGTTCACACCTAAAAAAAAGTCCACTTCCGGAATCAGTTTTGCCAGCTTGTCGCCATATCTCTGGGAAAGGCAGCCGCTGACGATCAGAAGCTGATGTGCTTTTTTCTCTGCTGCCAGGTCCATGATCGCATCGATGGATTCCTGTTTGGCATCCTGAATAAAGCCGCAGGTATTGACCATGATCACGTCGGCCAGGGAGGCATCCTCTGTCACTTGGTGGCCTTCCGCCCGAAGCAGGCCTGCAGCACTTTGGCTGTCAACGGTATTTTTGTCGCAGCCCAGCGTTTTCATATATATTTTCAATCGTAAACCTTTCTATTCTTATTCTTTGGCTTGCTCTTCCAACTGCAGGAACTGATCCAGGGACATCAGTACTTTTCTGGGTCTGGATCCGTCTGAAGGACCGATGATCCCTCGCTCTTCCATCATGTCCACCAGTCTGGCAGCTCTGTTGTATCCGATCCTGAAGCGGCGCTGCAGCATGGAAACGGAGGCTTGTTCAGCCCGGACCACTGTCTCGATGGCATCGGTAAGCAGTTCATCGGCTTCCTCTTCGTGTCTCCCGCCGCCGGTGCCGACCCGATCGATGGCAGCAATCACATCCCCGGCATATTCGGGTTCGGGCAGATTTTTCTCCATAAAACTGATGATACTGTGGACCTCCGCATCGGAAATGAAGCAGCCTTGTACCCGAAGGGGTTTTCCAAGGCCTTGGGGGCTAAAGAGCATATCGCCCTTCCCTACCAGCTTTTCTGCGCCGCCCATGTCCAGGATCGTTCTGGAGTCAAACTGAGAAGATACAGCAAAGGCGATCCGCGAAGGAATGTTCGCCTTGATCACTCCGGTGATCACGTCCACTGAAGGACGCTGAGTCGCTACGATCAGATGCATGCCGGCGGCGCGCGCCATCTGTGCAAGTCTGCAAATCGACTCTTCCACCTGAGATGGAGCGATCATCATCAAATCTGCCAGTTCGTCAATAATAATGACGATCTGAGGCAGGACCAAACCTTCTTCGCTTTTGGCACGCACAGATTCATTATAAGACTCCAGGTCTCGGACTCCTTCTTCCGCAAACTTTTTATAACGATCCGTCATTTCAGATACAGCCCAGCTCAAAGCGGCAGCGGCCTTTTGGGGCTCTGTCACCACGGGAATCAATAAATGCGGGATCCCGTTGTAGTTGCCGAGCTCTACCACTTTTGGATCGATGAGCAGTAGTTTGACCTCATTGGGCTTTGCGCGATACAGAATACTAATGATCAGTGTGTTGATGTACACGGATTTCCCGGAGCCGGTAGCACCTGCGATCAGCAAGTGAGGCATATCCTTCAAATCAGTCACGATGCTGTCACCGGAGATCCCTTTCCCCACTGCGACAGCAATTTTCGATTTATGCTGCTGAAATTCTTTCGACTCGATGAGCTCACGCAGCACGACCTTGTTGATGGACTCATTTTCCACCTCGATGCCGATGGCAGCTTTTCCGGGGATCGGTGCTTCGATCCGGATGCTCTTTGCTTTCAGGTTCAGAGCGATATCGTCGGCCAATCGTACGATGCTAGCCACTTTTACGCCTGCGCTGGGCTGGATCTC
>DPKU01000196.1 GCA_003542355.1 Clostridiales bacterium
CGTGTTCCTGAAGGAGGGTACTTATGTCACAATATCCGGATTTGAAAAATAAGAGAGTCGTTATTACCGGGGGCGCCAGCGGCATCGGTATGGCCACGGCAAAACGATTCATAGACGAAGGGGCAAAGGTCGTCGTGTTCGACATCAACGAATCTGCCTTCCCCGCAGCGAAAGAGGCACTGCCCGGTCTGACAGGCATCGTCGCCGTGGACGTAAGCAGCGAAGAGAGTGTCCGAAACGGCTTTTTGGAAGTCGACCGGATCCTTGGCGGTATCGACGTCCTGATCTCCAATGCTGGGATCAGCATTCGCAACAAGTTTGTGGACACGAATTTCGCCCAATGGAAAAAAGTTCTTGGAATCAATCTGGACGGCATGTATCTCTGCTGCAAAGAAGCCGTCGACCGCATGATGCCCCAAAAATCCGGAGTCATCCTGATGACCGCCTCCAACAACGGCATGAACGCTCATCCGTTCTATACCGATTATAATGTTTCAAAAGCCGGTGTGATCCTGCTTGGCAGGACCATCGCGCTGGAATGTGCCCCCTATATCCGCGCAAACTCCGTGTGCCCCGGCTACGTGCTCACCCCCATGCAGCGGGCAGAGTACACCGACGAAATGCTGGCCGTGGTCAACGAAGGGATCCCCATGAAGCGGCATGCGCAGCCCGAAGAGGTCGCGGCGCTCTATGCGTTCCTGGCCTCGGATCAGGCGCAGTACATCACGGGACAGCACATCCCCATCGACGGCGGAGAAACGGCGTGATCCAATGAAGCAGCTCTACATCAACGGCAACGTGATCACCATCGACAAGGATCGCCCACGGGCGGAAGCCTTTGTCATCGAAGACGGATTCTTTACAGCGGTGGGGAGCTCCCGGGAACTGTGCGCGCTGCAGGACGGAGACACAACGGTGATCGACCTTCAAAATGCAACGGTCCTCCCCGGATTCAACGACAGCCACCTGCATCTGCTAAACTACGCCTACGGAAAATCTAAAGTGGATCTTTCGCAGCTAAAAAGCACCAAAGCGGTGACCCGCGCAGGTCGGCAATACATTGCAGATCGAAAGATCCCCAAGGGGAAATGGGTCGTGGGCACCGGATGGAACGAATACTTCTATCCTGACAAGCACATCCTCACCCGGGAAGACCTGGATGCCATCTCAACGGAGCATCCCATCGTTTTTACCCGCAACTGCGTCCATACCGTCGTGGTCAACTCCCTTGCCCTGGAACAGCTAGGCATCGACAAGGATACGCCCGATCCCCCGGGCGGGATCATTCGGCGGGATCCTGCAGGAAGAGCCACGGGCCTCCTGAACGAAAATGCCCGCTATCTGGCCTACGACAAACTGCCCGACGCCTCCAAGGAAGAAATCAAGGATATGCTGGACATGGCCATGCGGGAGCTTGCGTCCTACGGACTCACCTCTCTGCAGACCGACGACTTCGAAACATTCTCGAGCAAGAACTACGATGTCATACTGAGCGCATATCAGGAGCTCATCGAAGAAAACCGGATGTCCGCCCGGATCTACGAACAGTGTCTGCTTCCGTCGATGGAACGCCTGGACGGCTTCTTGGGGAAAGGCTACACCACGGGATACGGGAACGCGCTGTTTCAAATCGGACCGCTCAAGCTGCTGGTCGACGGCTCCGTAGGCCCGCATACGGCCTTTCTCTCCCGGGAATACAGCGACGACCCCGGCAACTTCGGCGTCTGTCAGTTCACCCAGGAGGAGCTGGACGCACTCGTGCTCAAAGCGCAGAAAAACAGCATGCACGTCCTCTGTCACGGTATCGGCGACGCTGCCATGGAGCGGATCCTGAACAGCTACGAAAAGGCGCAGACTACAACAAAGACCCCGAATGCAAGAAACGGGATCGTTCACGTTCAGATCTCGACTTTTGATATTTTGAAGCGAATGAAGGCACTCAACGTCGTCTCCTATGCGGAGCCTGTGTGCATCGACGGCGATATGCACTGCGTCGAGGATCGTGTGGGCCATGACCGTTTGAAGGAATCTTATGCCTACCGGACGATGCTGGACCTGGGATTGCGGTGCGGCTATTCTTCGGACTGTCCCGTGGATTCGGTGAACCCCATCGTGTCAGCCTACATCGCCGTCAACCGGAAAGACCACACGGGATGGCCGGAAGCAGGCTGGTACCCCGAACAAAAGCTGACTGTCGGAGAAGTCCTGGAAGGCTTTACGATGGGCTCGGCTTACTGCTCCTTCGAGGAAAACGTCAAGGGCAGTATTTCACCGGGGAAATACGCAGACTTCGTGTTGCTGTCCGAAAATATCCTGGAAACGCCGCCAAAAGATCTGTTAAAAATACACGTTCAGAAAACGTTTATGGGCGGAAGACAAACCTATCCACCCGAGGCCTAAGCCCGAAAACATTGAAGTTGCGAGGAGGAAAAGCGCATGATCATGGATACTTATTACGGCCTGTCGGAACGAGGATGCAGCAGAGCATGGATCGAAATCGACCTGCAAAATCTCAGACACAACATCCGCCTGATACGCACCCTTCTGCAGCCCGACTCAGACATTATCGCCGTGGTAAAAGCCGATGCCTACGGACACAGAGCAAAGATCATTGCCCCCTGTCTGCAGGAAATGGGAATCGATTCTTTTGCGGTGGCCACACTGGATGAAGCCATCGAACTCAGAGAGTCCGGGATCACAGGAACCATCCTGATCCTCGGTCACACGGATCCGATATTTATACAGGAGCTTCTGCAGCACAAGATCACCCAGACAGTGATCGACAAAGCCCATGGCCTGCAGCTTGATGCGGCCGCAGCGCAAACGGGCCAAAAACTTGATGTACATTTAAAGATCGACAGCGGCATGCATCGGCTCGGCATCGATACGGGACAGCCCGAAGAAGCGGCCGGCCTGCTCGCCCTGAATAATCTGAATTACACCGGCATTTATACGCATCTTGCGGCAACAGACAGCATCGCACCCGAAGACATCGCTTATACGCACGGCCAGATC
>DPKU01000040.1 GCA_003542355.1 Clostridiales bacterium
ATTTCAAATGCCGCATTTCTGGTCTTTCTGAAGCAACCCATAGGGCGGCGCCTGGAACGGATAAGGAAAAAATACGGTCTGTAAGGGAACGCCCCTTGCGAAGAACCCCGGATTGTGATAAATTGGTGGTACAACTATATAAGGCCAGATGTTCCGGCACTTGCCGGCTAAGAGGGAAACGGGCGAAAATCCCGTGCGGTCCCGCCACTGTAAGCGAGGAGCGACGATAATGCGAAAGCATCCACTGGGAAACCGGGAAGGATATCGAAGCGACGATCCGCAAGCCAGGAGACCTGCATCCGGTCAAAGCAGCCGACGCGGAACTCGGAAAAGCTTGTTTGACATCAAACAGTAAAAACGGACTGTGGAGCGATCCACAGTTTTTGCTTTTCCCCCGTAGTATCATGGGAGGATGACATGAAAAATAAACGATTTAGAAGACCACTGGCCTTTCTTCTGACCCTGTGCCTTTGCATTGGTTCGGCCGGAGTATTTTCGCCACAGCCAGCCTATGCCGGCGCATATGAAGTGCAGCTGACGAATGTCATGAACAACTATTACGGCGGAACGCAGGAAAAGACCCTGGACGACTGGGAAGAGCTGGCGGCCGTTTACGCCTGGCTCAGCGGCCGCCCTGGTGCGGCATATGATACCGGCGTGGATCTGCGGGGATATGTACTTCCGGCAGCCGGCAGTGGCGCAGGCGGGCTTTTTCGCGCATTGATGAAGGGTGATGCTGATGCGGCATCTGTCCTTGCCGGCAGCTTGGTTTCGGACGGAACCATCCTCGATCCGGGCAGTGTATACACCTACGCACTGCAGGTGTTGGCTTTGGAGGCTTTCAACAGGAGTACCGGTGTTACTCCTGTCGTCTACGATGTGAGTGCTGCCGCTGCCCATATGCTGGATCAACAGGCCCCGGCGGGCGGCTATTTCGATTGGGGTATGGCCTCTTACGACAACGCTGGCATGGTCCTGGCCGCTCTTTCACTGGAGGTGTTTGATTCCTATCCAGGCATCGACGGGCACCGGAGCGATTTGGTGGACTGGATCCAGGCAGGGCAGTCCGCAAGCGGTGCATTTGCGGCCTTCGGCGCCGACAGCGCCAATTCCACAGCTTGTGTGCTGTTCGGAGTCGCAGCGGCAAGTCCCAGTGTTTTCCTGACGACGGATCCGGCGATCGCGCTGGTTGCCTCGGAGTTGTATACTCCTGAAAACGGTTGGCTTTCTTACACCGGAGCGCCTTGGGACGCTTACGCCACAAAGCAGGCGGCCCTTGCCCTGGCTGAGATCGAAACCGGGAGATCTTTTTATTCGAATGTGCAGCTCAATGCCATCCCGCATATGAGTCTGGACGTTCAAGCAGTCGAACCCGATGGCACATATACCGAAAAACAGATCACAGCGCCGGAAGATGCCACCATGGCCGAGATCGTCGACTTGACGATCGGTTCTTCGGGCGCCGCCGTCTATAATTATTATGTAGATGGCGCTCCTGCGGCAACCGCAGAAGATGGTGATACGGTGCTGGCTGTGGCAGATGCCTATGACGGTGTGGCGTATTTTTCTCTGGAAGGGAGCGGATTGGGTGCCCCCCGGGCCGCGATCTCTTTCGAAGGAACAGCATCCTTCACTCTCCGACAACTGACTCTGGCCGATGGTACCGACGCAGTACTGGGCGGGATCGGTGTGGATGTCAATGGCGACGGATACAGCGATTTGACGACCACGACCGCAGGTGCTGTGTCCTTTTCGCCTGTCAACGCCGTTACACGGCTGGATGCCCTGGCTACACACAGCGACCCCGTGACCTATGCGCCGGTTCGGGATATCAGCGAGACCGTAGCGCTCCTGCCTGCCTACATCGACATGGCTTCCGGCGGAACACAGAATAAGACAGTATCCGTGCGCATCGAAGGACCGACGGAGAACATCGTGTACTATTCCGCTATCGATGTGGTCGGGAACGGTGACGTGCGCCTTACGGCGGGAGACGCTGTTACCCAGGCGCTCACACAGGCAGGTAAAACCTATACCTACAACGCCGGTTATCTCAGTGCAGTCGAGGGAACCTCTGCAGGTTCTCTGGATCCGAATTTTTATGATGGCTGGGTCTACTATATGAATGGTCAGCCCGGGAGCGGACTCGGAAGTCAAGTGATCGACGATGACGATGAAATTATTGTATATTATGGTTATTTCCCTGGATGGGGGACCGATCTGGTTCGGCTCACATCGGAAGCCAGCGGCAGTGAAGTGACGCTTCGCGTGCTGGCCGGGGACACGCCGGTTCCGGGTGTTTCAATCATATGGAACGGCGTTTCGCAGGTGGATGTCACCAATGCAGACGGTGCGCTAACCCTTACGGGTGTGACGCCCAATACCTACACCGTTCAGATCGCTAAATCCGATGAACACGGCGTTCCTTTAATCGTTCGTCTTCCGGCAGGGACAACAGTTACGCTGACTGCACAGGGCGGGACCTCTCATGGCGGCGGATCCGGCGACACCCAGACCTCTGCGGTCGTATTCCTGACGGTCAAGGGCTTGCGCGGAACTACGCTCTATTCCAGATCGGAGCATACGTACTATGTGGGCATGACGGCGCGGGATGTGCTGGATGAATCGGATCTGACCATCACAGGCAGTGGGAACTATGTGAGCGGCATCAACGGCCTGGCCGAATTTGACCACGGCCCCGGCTCCGGATGGCTGTACATGGTGAACGGCGAGCTGTCCGGTTCGATCTCGGCGGATGCCTACCGCTTGGAGGCAGACGACAACGTTGTCTGGTATTACACCAGCGACTATACTTCGGACAGAAACGTGCAGTCCTCTCTTGGCGATCTGGAAGAAGAACTGTTGCTCGAAGAAGAGCTGCCGGGATCGGGCGGGGGCGCACGAGACTTTTCCGATATTCCGGAGGGCGCTTGGTATCAGCAGGCCGCACAAGGTGTCGTGGCCCATGGACTGTTCAATGGCATGAGCGATCAAAGCTTCGGACCGAATCTCCCCATGACCCGGGAGATGTTCGTTACGGTCCTGGGCCGCCTCAACGAGGCGGGCGGCGGCGCCGCCGCAGGAGATTCGGCTGGCTTCGGCGATGCTGCGGCGGATTCCTATTACGCCCGGTACATAGCCTGGGCCTCCCAGAATAATATCGTCCAGGGCATGGGCGATGATCACTTCGGCGTAGGCACACCGGTCACCCGGGAGCAGATGGTTGTCTTTGTCTATCGGTACTTTCTGTCTCAAAATCTGATCAAGGACGTTGGGACTGGGGAACTGGAGGGATACCGGGATACGGACAGTGTTTCACCCTGGGCAACGGACGCCTTCAACTGGGCCGTAGGCAAGGGGCTGATCACAGGGCGGTCTTCGAACCTGCTGGATCCCTCGGGACAAAGCAGCCGTGCAGAGGTTGCAATGTTCATTCTGAGGTGCTTTAATATGATATATGAAAACACTATTTAACCTGACGACCGACGCTTACGATTTGCTCCGGTTTCGGGACAGCTCGGATATGGCAGCGGCGTTGCGGGGCTTTGACGGACTGGAGCTGATGGTTTGCGGTCCCGATGATCGCAGCATTCTGCGCCCGGCGTTTGTGACGGGGCTTCATATGAGCCTTTTCGGTTCCTGGCTGGATTTCTGGAACGGAGCCCGGGATGCCGTGCTGAAGGAATTTGACACAGAAGAGAATGTAAGCAGCTGTTTCGGCGGAACCGATCCCATGTCCCTTGTACGGAGGTTCCGGAAGGATCTGGACCATGCCGAGGAATACGGCGCCGAGTACGTGGTCTTCCATGTATCGGATTGTACCACGGAGGAAGTATTCACCAGAAAGTTCCGGCACAGCGATCGGGAGGTGATCCGGGGCGCCTGCGAAATATTGAATCTCTTGTTTGCGGACAAACAGACCGGGCCGATGCTCCTGCTGGAAAACCTCTGGTACCCGGGATTGGATTTGACCCGCCCTGAATTGACAGCGGAGCTGCTGGAAGGGATCCGCTATCCCAGTAAAGGGATCATGATGGATACAGGCCATTTGCTGCACACCGATCCGTCCATTCGCAGCCAGCAGGAAGGATTGGCTTATATCCATCGTCAGTTGGATGCCCACGGAGATTTGGTAAAGTGGATAAAAGGCGTGCACTTGAATCAATCCATCACCGGCGCCTATCTCAGCCAGGTGACCGCCGATCCCCCCGTGCTGAAAGAAACCTACCAAGAGAGGCAGTGGCAGTTACTGGAATATGTGCTTCGGGCAGATACGCACAAACCCTATGCCTGCAGCGGCGTCGATGATCTGATCCGGCGCATCGATCCGGAATATCTGGTCTACGAATTGATCACCCGGGATCGCGCAGAACACCAGCAGGCACTGTGGATCCAAAAGCAAGCTCTTCGCTGAACAATAAAAAGCCAGCTGCACTTCATTCCGTGCAGCCGGCTTTTTCATTCGATTCAATCCTTGTGATTATACTTCCGCAGAGCTAGGCTCTGGGACGGACCCCATCAGGAGTTTCAGCCCTCTGCCCAGTTTTGACTGATCTTCCGGGATCAGTCCGTACTTCTCCGCCAGCTTCCGGCCCAGATCTTTCAAGGTCTTCACTTCGCCGGCAAACAGCTCGATCTCCAGTTCCAGGATGGGTTCTTCCCCCATGTCTGTTACGATACTGCCGGTATCGATGGCGATCTCCATGAGGCAATCATTCAGGTCTACCCGCATGCGACGTCGCAGATAACGGGTCTCCAGCATATTGATCAGAGGTTTGTTTCCGATCATGCAGACCAGCGCTTTTCCGTCTTCACTCTCAGCGAACAGGTTTGTGGGCGGTTCGATAAAATACTGCTCTCCGGTGACGGGCACATTGATCTCCTCCCGCTCGTGAAATCCGTTGGAGCTGTGGCCGCCCCATTTGAGCGTCGCAAAAATGCTTTCGCCTTCCAGGCGGACACGAAAAGCCATATTGCTGCCGGACAGGACATGGTCTTCTGTGTCGAAATATACCGCTTTCATCACCAATTTTTCTCTGGATGAAGGATCTGCGATTGCCAGGAGACACTCATCGTCCCATATGGCGTCAGCCATCTCCCGGTCTTTGATTCTATACTTAAGTTCAGATTCCATAATTTCCTCTTTCTTCAGATGCAGGCATAATACTACCATTCGAGTATAGTTTTTGCAAGCGAATTATTGTATAATGATCGCGGACACCAGAGCACTGACGGATCAGAGAAAGGGCGGCAGTATGGAGCGCAGCAGTGGAATCATTCTGCATATCACATCCTTGGAAACGCCTTACGGAATCGGTACCATGGGAAAGTGCGCCTATCGGTTTGCTGATTTCCTGA
>DPKU01000117.1 GCA_003542355.1 Clostridiales bacterium
TATTCCGAAAACGATGACAACATGCGCTTCGGCCGGACGGAAGAAAATCCCCTGGAGTACGACTGCATCATCATCGACGAAATGTCCATGGTGGATATTCTTCTCATGGAGGGCTTGGTGAACGCCGTCCGGCCAGGGACGCGGCTCATTCTGGTGGGGGATGCGGATCAGCTGCCGCCGGTGGGCGCAGGGAATGTGCTGCGGGATATCCTGCGCAGCGATACCATTCACTCGATCCGCCTTACGGAAATTTTTCGGCAGGCTCGGGAAAGTCTGATCGTGGTGAACGCGCATCTGATCAACCGGGGCGAATATCCTTCCTACAACGAGAAATACAAGGATTTTTTCTTTATCGAGCGCAATCGGGAAACCGAGATCCTGGAAACGATCAAGGATCTGTGTACCCGTCGGCTCCCCAGCTATTACCAGGATTGTGATGTGCTGTCGGATATCCAGGTTCTGACGCCGATGAGAAAGGGTCTTTTGGGAAGCATTCACTTAAACCGGGAGCTCCAGTCCATTCTCAACCCTCCTTCTGCAGGCAGGGTCGAAAAGAGTCTGGGGGATCGTGTTTTCCGGCAGGGAGACAAGGTGATGCAGAATAAAAACGATTATCGCATCAGCTGGCGCAGTATCCGGGATCTTTCCGAAGGAGAGGGCATTTTCAACGGAGACATCGGTATCGTTCAGACCGTGGACTCCGAACAGGGGCGGCTCGGTGTCCTGTTCGACGAGGAGCGCCTCGTGCAGTACGATTTTTCTCAGCTGGATGAATTGGAAAGCGCCTTTGCCATGACGGTGCACAAGAGTCAGGGTTCGGAATTTCCCGTGGTCATCCTGCCCATGACCCGCTTCCCGCCCATGCTGGCCACCCGCAACCTGCTCTATACGGCGGTCACCCGGGCCCGGCGCGGCGTCATCCTTGTGGGTCTTCGCGACGTCTGTTCTGCCATGGTAGACAACGATACGATCGCAGAACGTCAATCCGGGCTGGCCCAGCGCTTGCGGAAACTGTGGGATCTGATGGATGGACAGGCCTAAGCGGGCTCTCTTGCGGCGGCTGGCAGGGCTGGTATATCCGGAAAATATCTACTGCATGCGCTGCGGTGATACCATCGATGCGTCCAGACGCCACGGACTGTGTGATGCGTGTGTCCGGAGCATTCCATGGGCCTGGGACAATCCGTTTCGATCCTATATGGATGAATTTGCCTTTGATGATGTCTGGCCGGTGGTCCGCTATGGCGCGCATGTGCGAGGACTGATCCACGGACTCAAGCTTCACGGGCAGACCTATATCGCGGGAAATTTAGGAAAACTTCTGGCGGAGCGGGTCTTGATGGAAACGGCGGTTTACGATATCATGACAGCAGTCCCGCTTCACAGGGAAAAACGGAACCGGAGAGGCTACAACCAGGCTGCGATGTTGGCCGAATGCGCCGCCGCGGAGTTGGGTGCCGTCTGCAGAACGGAGCTTCTGACAAAACCGCGTTCCACCGGATCCCTGCGGCTGGCAGACAGTCGGATGCGGAGATGCATGCTTGCCGGTGCGTTCATCGTACCGGAGGAGAACCGTCAAGCCGTTGCCGGAAAGCATATTCTGCTGGTTGACGATGTTTGCACGACGGGAAGCACAGCCGACGCCTGTGCCAGAGCGCTGAAGGAAGCCGGTGCAGCGAAAGTGACGCTCCTGTGCTTTGCGGTCAGCGCAGGGTACAGGAAGGAAGAAGACAGCTGATGATGAAGTAAGACGTTCCGATCCACATCCGAAGGTGGGGATTGCCCGGGTCTGCGGTTGAAAGTCCATGCCGGCTATGGGCAAAAGGACCCACGTAAGCCGTTCGCAGCGCGGGCGGTGATCATGGCATAGTTTAGATGTAAGTCCTCGGGGATACCCCGGTAAAGGCGAGTGTGGGGGCAAAGACCGGGTCAGCCGGGCAATCCGCGCTTTCGGAAGGTTTGTTTCCTTTTGGCAGATGAATAAAAGGAAACGGAGTCGGAACGGCGTATATCATCAATAACACGAAAAACCAAAAAGGAGGTCCGACGATGAAAGTGATCATAACGACAAAAAACTTTAATGCAAGTGACCAACTCAAAGAAAGGATCGAAAAAAAGTTTCAGAAGCTGGACAAGTATTTTTCCAAGGAAATCGTGGCCAGCATCATGCTCAGCAACGAAAAGGAAAACCTTCAGAAGCTGGAGGCGACCATTACCGCCGGTGGCATGATCTTCCGGGCGGAAGAAAAGAATACGGATGTCTACTATTGCCTGGACAAAGTGGTGGATCGGCTTTCCAGTCAGATGTCGCGTTTTAAAACCAAAATGGTCAAGCGCCACAAGGATCAGAAGGAAATCCTCTTCTCCGAGGTACCCGATGTACAGGAGACGGCCGAAGAAATCGCCGTTGTCAAAACAAAGCGCTTTGCCATCCATCCCATGAACACCGAAGAGGCGATCATGCAAATGGAACTCCTGGAGCACAGCTTCTTTGTGTTCCTCAACGAAGAAGCCGATGGTGTAAACGTCGTGTACAAGAGAAAAGACGGATCTTACGGACTGCTTGTCACCGAAAAATAATGCTTCACAGTGCGATCGCGGCGGCGGGCAATGCCCGCCGCTTTTTTGATGGTTCCATCCCGTCTATAATACAATTCCGTGACAAATTCAGGCGGGATGTTGTATTTGACCCGGCTTTTCTGTAAACTGAAGTATAACGATCGACTGAGGAGCGTTCATGAGCAGCTATATGACCGGAATTTTATCTGGAATAGGATTTACCGATGTGGTGGATGTTATCATCATCTCTTTTGTCGTATACAAATTGCTGGGATTCATCCGGATGTCCAGAGCGCAGCAGCTGGCCAAGGGACTTCTCATTCTTGTGATCGCCTCCTTCATATCCGACACGTTCAATTTCTATACGGTCAACTGGCTCCTCAGCAAAGTGCTGGATGTGGGCCTGATCGCTCTGGTCGTTGTCTTTCAGCCGGAGCTTCGGCGCGGCCTGGAATATCTGGGCCGTGGAAAGTTCGGTTCCAAACAGTTCTCCATCGACAAGGAGCGGATGAAAGAGACCGCCGATATTTTAGTTCGGGCTGTGGAATACTTTGCCGCCACCAAGACAGGCGCGCTGATCGTGATCGAGCGGGAGACAGCGCTGCTGGACATTGCCGAAACGGGAACGATCCTGGATTCCGCTCTGACCGAACCGCTTATAGAAAACTTGTTTTATAAAGGTACGCCGCTTCACGACGGCGCTGTGATCCTGCGGGACGACCGCATTTATGCGGCCGGCTGTGTGCTTCCGCTCACGGAGAACAACAACCTGAGCAAAGACCTGGGCACCCGTCATCGGGCCGGGATCGGCATCACGGAAGTCTCTGATGCGGTGGCTCTGATTGTTTCGGAGGAGACCGGCATCATCTCCATGGCCGTGGACGGAAAGCTTTCCAGGTTCCTCGATTTAAAAACAGTGGAAAAAATGCTCCTCAATCATTATATGAACAGGTTGAATCGCCGGAAGGCCGGCAAGGACCGGATCGTTCAGTTCTTC
>DPKU01000132.1 GCA_003542355.1 Clostridiales bacterium
TCTCGTTGGATACCAGATAGTCATTCCGGATATGCTCAAATCCGAACAAAGAATGGTTTTTCATTTGTTCAAATTCATCTGCCGTCAAGGTGGAAGGCTTATTGACAATGTTTTTATCGATGAACACCTTTCCGATATCGTGCAATAAAGCGGCAAAGCCCAAATCATATAGCTCTTGCTTGCTCATGGCCAATGCGACGCCCAGTGCAATGGATAAAATCGCTACGCTGACGCAATGATTGTAGGTGTAGTCATCGTACGCCTGCAGGTCGACCAAATTCACAAGAAGATCTTGATTGGAATAGATTTCATCAACAATATTCTCGATGAGCAATTTGATTGCATCAAGGTTGTTGTTCAGATTCTGTCCACCCTGCTCGTAGTCAATGAAAATGTCTTTGATCTGCTTGAGCGTTTTCGCACGGACCCGCTCGCTGACAATGCTTTCTACGGTGATACCTTTCGAAATTTCATCATCGATATAGATCCCGGTATATTTTAATCTTGTGATCGATTGTATATTTTTGCTGGTCAAGACACTCCCTTGTGCCAACAGAAGTTCTCCAATGTCATTGTATAAATCTTCGCCTAATATCAGTCCTTGACGGACGCAGGATATGGGTACGTATCTCATTCGTGGGCATCTCTTTTACTTGGTTCATTCATCGGGTTTCCCGATCGAAATTATAGCGTCAGAAGCAAATACACTAATTTTATTATACTACAGAATCCATGTATATCACAATAAGAACCATAAGTTTAGCCGATATAAACAGAATGAGCCCGAAGATTATTCGAACTCATTCTCAAATGGGCGCCGGGATTCTGTTTGATCATTGATATGCTCAATAGATCTCGGAGACTTTTAACAAATTTAATATTTGAGTTGTCGATAGTAGCGGCGTATTTCCATGGGATGGCGATTCAATTGTTCCAAATGCGCATCGATCCGGTTCGTCACGGCGTGCATCACCAGATGAGATACGGATCCCCGATACGCAGTACTGATACCCTCCAGGGGATATTCCTTCGTATCGATGACCGTATATCGGCCAGTGATTCTGGGGAGGAACTTTGCAACACGCTCGCTCAAGCTCCGTTGTGAATCCTCACCGACAAAAACCGTAACAGCAGTATCTCTGTCCACGATCTCCAGCATGCCATGGAAGAATTCCGCAGAGTGGATAGACTTGGTGCGCAACCAATGCATCTCCTCCCAATAGCACATCGCATAAGAATATGTGGCGCCATATTGGTTGCCCGCTCCGATAAAATAGTGGATTGGATCGTTCTTATGCGCTTCGGCGAATTGCCGACCAAAATCGTCAGCCAGTTTCTCCGCTTCCACCAATGCTTCGGGCAGATATTTTTCAAACTCAGCATACATGGCATCGTATTCGTTGCACTCTCCAGCATTATACATAAAGCGGTCTGCGGCCATAAAGAACTTCAGCTGCTCCCCTCCCGGATATGCAATTTCCCAGTCCACCAGCTTTGCCAATTCAGCCGTTTCCACATCGATGAAACCCAGTACTTTGCCACCGGATTCCTGGACTTTGGCAACGCCTTCCAGCATTTCCGATGTACTGCCCGTCACAGAAGAGACCACAGCGATGGTCCCAGGACCGACTCGTTTGTTTCCCGTTGTCAGATACTCAGCCGCATTTTCGACCAGCACTTCCAGGCCGGATCTTTCTTTCATGTGAACAGCGGTCTGCAGGCATGACGCATAGGTGCCGCCGATCCCCAGAAGGAGGATGTTGCGATATCCTTCCCTGCAGATGGCATCCACGATCTCTTCGATCTTCCCGCGAAGCGCCAGAGCGCCTCTCACACTGTCGATTTGTTTTTTCTCATCAAATTTCAGCAAATTATTCTCCCACCTTTAGCTTTTGATAGTAATCGTTGTAGATCGTGATAGCTTCGCCCACATCTTCCTGGAAGAACACATTCTGTTTGTACCCAAAGTCTCTGGCTGGATCGTTTTTGTACGTATCGGAAGCCGCTTCCACTGCCGCATCGTTGGGGCAGGAGTACGGGAATTCTTCCAAATTGGCAGCCATGACTGCGGGATCAGCTATGTAGTTCAGGAATTTTTCCGCCAAATCCACGTGTGCGGCACCCTTGGGGATGACATAAAGATCGAAGCCCAGTTGAACGGGATCGCTTGTGAAGGGCGCGATCACCAGATTGTTGTCTTCGCCCAGTTCGGACATGGCCCAGGAAGCATTGCCGTCATACGTAAAGATGACGCTAACGGTACCGTTGGTGATGTTCAGTTCCGTTCCACCATAGGCTACTACGTTATTGTTGTAATCGATCAGCCATTCATAGGCTTCGGCGATCTCGGATTCAACAGTGGAATTGGGGTCATAGCCCAGAGCGACCAGTGCAATGGGGAAGAGGTTTCTGGCGCCGTCCACGGAACCGATTTGCCCTTCCAGCGCCGGATCGATCAAATCGCTGTAACCGGTGATCTCAATGGGGCATCTTTCTGTGTCGTATACGACATAGATGTAATTCATCAGATAAGGTACGCAGTATTCCTTCGCCGCCCAGTATGCTTCGTTGATATTGGCTGTCGCATTGGGGACGTTGTCAAAATTGATGGCCTGTACGTAGTCGCCAGCCACCAGGGATTCCATGTAGGCATCGCAGGTCATGATCAAGTCGTATTCCTGGCCGCCGCCTGCCGTGAGCTTCGTGATCGCATCTGCGTTGTCGCTCATGTAGGATAGATTGACTTTTGCGTTGTTTTCCGCTTCGAAATTCGCAATGAGCTCATCCGATATGTATTCATTCCACATATAGATGTTCAGCTCCGTACTGGCTTCCTGTTCTTCGGCGGCGCCACCTCCGCAGGCTGCCAGAGATGCCACCAGCACCAGCATAAGCAGTACCGCTGTCAACTTTTTAAGATTCATAAATTTACCTCCTTTTTTCTGCGTTTTTTGTACGCTCTCTTCACATAATTATTCAAAACCATCGCAATGACGATGATTAGAACCATAAGGGTTGTAAGGGCATTGGCATCGGGTGTGACGCCGCTGCGGCTCATGGACAGGATCAGGACCGGCAGTGTGGATTGCTTTGCGCCGGCGAGCATATTGCTCATGACGACGTCGTCGATGGACAGCGTAAAAGACAGAAAGGCTGCGCTCATAACGCCGGGCATAATGCTGGGCAGCGTGACCCGAAAAAATGTCTGAAGACGGTTGGCGCCAAGATCCATGGAGGCTTCCTCCATGCTGTTGTCGTCTCCGCTGATCCGCCCCTTGATCGTTACTACCGCATAAGGGATGCAGAAGGTGCAATGACCGATCAAAATGCTTCCCATGCCCAGGCGGACGCCAACGGTCATAAAGACCACAAGAATGGCCACGGCCAGAACGATCTCCGGTACGATGATGGGGATGTAGAGCATCTGGTTGATAAAGCGCCTTCCTTTAAATTCAAATTTCCGAAGACCCAGTGCGCCGATGGTTCCGATCGTGACGGAAATGAGCGTGGCCAGTATGGCGATGACTACCGAATACCACAGACTGTCGGTGAGCGCATGATTATTGAACAGTTCACCGTACCACTTCGTAGTGAAGCCTGCCCAGTAATAGTTGTTACGCTGATCGTTGAACGAAAAGACCATCATCACCACCACGGGGATGTAGAAGACCGCATAGATCAGGATGGCATAGAAGTCGGCCAGGATCTTGAATGATTTTTTCTTTTTTGCGCGCCGTGTCATCGCCATCTACACCACCTCCATCTCTTCGATGCTCGTAAATCGAGTATAGAGAAATATGAGCAGTCCTGTGATAGCAATGAGCAAACAGGACAATGCGGCGCCCAGAGGCCAGTTTCGGATCATCCCGAATTGGTTTTTTATGATATTGCCGATGTACAGTACTTTCCCTCCGCCCAACATATCCGGAACTGTGTAGACTCCGAGAGAAGGAATGAAAACAAGAATGATCGCCGAGAAAATTCCCGGGAACGTGAGTGGCAGAGTTATTTTTTGGAAGGTCGTCCTTGCGTCGGCACCCAGGTCGGCGGATGCCTCCAACAGAGACTTGTTGAGCTTTTCGATCGAACTGTACATCGGCAATACGGCGAAGGGCAGCATGCTCGTAACCATGCCGAGGGCTACGAGTTCGTCGGTATAGACAAACCGGACAGGTGCATCCGTGATGCCCGAGTTTTGAAGAAAGTTGTTCACCGGACCACTGGTCTGGAATAAAAGCAGCCAGCTGTTCAGACGCATCAGCGTATTGGTCCAGAAGGGAATCATTATGAGCGTGATGTATTTTGCCGCCTGATCTTTCGGCCGCTTGGCAATGTAATACGCAAACGGATAACCCAGGCCCAGGCAGGCCAGCGTGGTAAAAGCAGCAACTTTCAGGGATTTGGAGATCACGTTGAAGTACGTACTGTCAAGCAGTGTTAAATAGCTTTCCATCGACGGATCGTACACCACATCCCCAAAGATGCCTCTGGACATGAAACTGATAAAAATGATGAAGAACATAGGGATCGTGACAAAGAGGATCATCCACACCGAAACCGGACCTGCCATGGCCAATGCGGGAAGCCTATTTTTCTTCTTCATAACGCTCCTCCACTTCCGTTCCCCGTTTGATGGCAACAGCCCTTGAAGGCTTCCAGGACAGATACACGATATCTCCGGACTGAACGCTTTGATCCTGCTCAAATCTGGAGTACTTGATTTCCTGGCCGCTTTTTAGATCTACTGCGGTCTTGACGACCGTACCCATATAGATAAAGTCCTTGATACGCCCCTGTATATCAAATCCTTCCACCGGTTCTTTGGCAAATTCCACGTATTCAGGCCGGATCGAAACGTGGATCCGCTCATCGACGGCGAAACCTTCGCCCTGAACCAGGAGGCTTCCTGCTTCTGTCCGGACCGTCATCACACGCTCTTGAATCTGTTCAACAGTGCCCTCAAACAGGTTGGATTCGCCGATAAAGCCTGCTACAAAACGCGTTCTGGGATAATCATAGATATCCGAAGGTGTCCCAAGCTGATCCACGACGCCTTCTCGCATCACTGCGATCCGGTCGCTCATGGTCAAAGCTTCTTCCTGATCGTGGGTCACGTAGACAAACGTGATGCCCAGGCGCTTTTGGAGCCGTTTCAATTCCACCTGCATCTGCTTGCGGAGCTTCAGATCCAGAGCGCCCAGAGGTTCGTCAAGCAGAAGTACCTTCGGATTGTTGATCAGGGCCCTGGCAATCGCGACACGCTGCTTTTGTCCGCCGGACAACTCGTCGGGCTTCCGGTCTTCGTATCCTTTCAACTGGACCAGATCGATCATGTCGGCTACCCGGGATGCGATCTCGGCTTTTGGAACCTTCCGGATCGTCAACCCATAAGCTACGTTATTGAAAACCGTCATATGCGGAAACAGTGCGTAATTTTGAAAGACTGTGTTGACATCTCGCTGATACGGCTCTTTGTTTTCCACGCTTTCACCCTGCACCGTGATCGTGCCAGCGGAGGTCTCCTCGAAACCGGCGATCATACGAAGCGTTGTCGTCTTTCCGCAGCCTGAGGGCCCCAGCAGCGTCAGAAACTCTCCTTCCAGGATTTCCAGGTTCATATCCCGGACTACCGTATTCCTGCCGAATTTTTTAAATACTCCTTGAAGCGACACAATCGAATCAGACATATTCCCTCTTGACCTCCTGTTGTCTTCGGTGACTAATCGAACAAGCTTACTATACCAAACAACACTCTGATTTTCAATGCTCCAATATGCCAATTCGTGAAAAACCGTGATTATCAAGGCCTTCCACAGGTACACAGCCTCGCTGCTTTTTGAAAATCGGCCATACTGCTTGCCACCAATTTCACAATTTACTATACCAGATTATGCTTTTCTTTTGACTTGTGTACCTGAAACGGTTATATTGAAAAAGGAAAACAAATTCACAAAAAGAGGAGAATGCTTGAGATCATGAGGAAAAACCTGCTTACGCTGAATATCGTTCTGGCAAAAGAGATCCATTACATGCTTCAGACCCAAAGCTATTTGCCGGGAGATAGACTGCCATCGGAGCGCATATTGGCTGATGCATTTGGGGTACAGCATGTAATGGATCTCTTTTGCCAGAACGATATTCAGCGTAAGCAGGTTT
>DPKU01000084.1 GCA_003542355.1 Clostridiales bacterium
GCTTGACCGCCACCGGGGCAGCAAGTCCCCTTGTGGTAACAGGTCTGACCAACGGCACCGCCTACACCTTTACGGTGACGGCCACCAACAGCATTGGCACCGGAGCGGCCTCGGCAGCATCGGACAGCGTCACCCCGCGGGCGGCTTCCTCCGGGGGCGGTGGCGGAAATATCACGCAGCCAGTCACAGAGATCCAAAACGGAGGTAGTTCGACCTTTTCCAATCTGACACAACTGGTAACGGGCGGGTATACCTTGACCGTTAAAGGAGACAATGGCGCACAAATAGTGTTCGCCAATGATGCACTGAAGGGTATCGACAGACAGGCCCCCGGTGACATCAAAGTGACCATGACGGATGTATCCGACGCATATCAGAGCAGTCATCCCGGGAAAGTTGTAGTGTCCCTTACAGTGACCTCCGGAGATCAAGCCGTTACGAATTTTGGCGGCAATGCAATGGTTTCGCTGCCGTATACGCTCAAAGATGGCGAGAGGGCAGGGGATGTGACCGTTTGGTATCTCGCTTCCGACGGCACAATGACAGAAATTCCGTGCACATATGAACCGAATACCGGGCTCGCCTCGTTCACGGTGACTCACTTTTCAGAGTATATGGTCGGAACAGACATTTTGGAAAGTCCCTTCGGCGATGTACGCACGAGCGACTGGTTCTACGAAGCCGTGCGCTACGTCTACAGGAATGGCTTGATGCAGGGAACCGGCGGGACGAACTTCAAACCCGACGAGACCACAACGCGAGCCATGGTCGTTACGATCCTTTGGCGGCTTGAGCGCAAACCCTCGGCAGAAGGCGAGGCGTCTTTCAATGATGTGGCAGGCGGGGCGTGGTACTCAGACGCGGTTGCGTGGGCGGCGGCGAAGCATATCGTCACAGGCTATCAGGGCGCATTCGATCCAAACGGCACGATCACCCGGGAACAGATGGTGGTTCTCCTGCACCGCTATGCTGAATACAAAGGCTATGATGTGAGCGCCCGGGCCGACCTTTCAGCCTATAAGGATGCCCCCTCGGATTGGGCCCAAAGCGGAATGAGCTGGGCCGTAGCGGAAGGGCTGATCCTGGGAGACCGGAATGCGACCCTCACTCCTGCGGGCGGTGCGACCCGCGGGCAGGTCGCAGCCATTCTGCAGAGAATGATCGAAAATTTATCAGAGTAATATTACAGCCTATACCGGGCCCGCTGACAGCATCTGCCGCCAGCAGGTCCGGCATTGATTCCCAAAAGGCGTAATGAATCCGGTATAATACATGAAAAAAAGAAGTTCCTAGGAACTTCTTTTTCGTGGTCCGAGTGACAGGACTTGAACCTGCGGCCTCTTGACCCCCAGTCAAGCACGCTACCAAGCTGCGCTACACCCGGATAAAAATGGAGCGGAAGACGAGATTCGAACTCGCGACCCTCGCCTTGGCAAGGCGATGCTCTACCCCTGAGCCACTTCCGCACATCCTTTGTAGAAGGATTCATTTATTAAGATGGTACGCCCGGCAGGAGTCGAACCTGTGGCCTTTGGAGTCGGAGTCCAACGCTCTATCCAACTGAGCTACGGGCGCACACCATGCAGCGGACTGCAACGGAATTCAGTATAGCAGACAGCTGCCCTTTTTTCAATAAAAAGTTGAAACTTTTTCCTATTTCAGCTTGCTCACCGCAAGGGCCAGCCGGGCAGCGCAGGGGACCATCGTGTCGATCTCCAGAAACTCGGATTCGGAGCACATCATGCCGCCCACGGGACCCATGCCGTCCAAGGTGGGCGTGCCCACAGATGCCACGGTGTTGCCGTCGGTGATTCCGCCGGCTTTGACCCAGCGATAGGGGATCCCAAGCTCGTCTCCGCTCTGAATGACCGCATTAAGCAGTTCTTCAAAACCCGGTACAGGAGCCATGGGCGGCTTGATCAGCTCGGTCTTCCATGTCAGCTTGGCACCGTCCTGTCTTGGCGCATTCAGGATGGAGTCGATCTGTGCCTTCAGGTATTCGTAAGTCTCCAGTGATGAAAATCGAAGGTCCACATAGGCGGTACCCAGTCGCGGGACCACATTTGGAGCTTCGCCGGCGTTCATCTGTGTCACTAGGCAGAAGCGGTCCTGGTCCCAGTCGTTCAGGGCGGCGATCCGGGGCAGCACATCGCACAGGGCCAGCAGGGCATTGATGCCTTTCTGCGGCTCATTGCCGGCATGGGCGTCTTTTCCTTCGCAGCGGATGTTGACTTTCGCCAGACCTTTCCGTTCGGTCACCAGGGCCATGCCGGGGCGGGCTCCTTCCGTGACGAGGCAGAAATCCGACCGCTTTCCTTCCTTGATGATCTCGTCGGTGATGGAGAGACTTCCCAGTTCCTCGTCGCCGGCCAACAGGACCGAAAGGGCGGGGACCGGAGATCCGGTATCCAGCAGTGCCTTGACAGCGCATAAGCAGCCCACCAGACAAGCTTTCATGTCTACGACGCCCGGTCCGTAGGCCAGATTCCCTTCTTTGCGAAAAAGAGGCGGGTGATCCAGCATGTCGGCGGGAAAGACCGAATCCAGATGACAGATGAGCAGAACTCTCCGACCCGGCGCGTCCCGGCGCAGGATCATGCTGCTGCCGCAGTGAGTTTGCTCGAAGCGTTCGGTGGAAAAGCCCAGCACTTCGTATTCTGCTTGCAGGATGGATCCCATCTGATCCACACCGGTTTTGTTGGAGCTGCGGTTGTCGATGCGGACCAGGCGCTCTAAAAGCGTCATCATTTCTCCATGCTTTTCTTCCAAATAGGTTCTGATCGCTTCTGCTGCCACGGTGCACCTCCTCGGCTTTTCGATACGTTTTCGACTCCATTGTACCATATGTGTACCGCGCGGGAAGCAAAAATCGCCTTTACGGGCTTGTCCCCCAGGCATATAATAAATGCGAAGTATTCCTTCTAAAATTACCGGGAGTACGCAGGAAAGGAGCATCATGAAAGATCTCAGAGGAGTGTACCCGCCCGCTGTTACATTTTTCGACGCACAGGGAAACCTTGATCTGGACGCGGCAAAAAAACATACGGACTTCCTGATCGCTGCCGGCGTGGACGGCATTGCATATCTGGGGACTTCCGGCGAGTTTTTCGCCTTGAGTCTGCAGGAGAAAAAGGATTATTTGGAGACCATGATCCGGCACGTGGACGGTCGAGTGAACGTACTGGCCGGTGTGGGGGACACCAGCATCGTCAATACGCTGGATTTGTTGACCTTTGCGGAACAGGCCGGCGCCGACGGGGCGCTGATCGTCAATCCCTATTATTGTGTTTTCGAAGAAGCCATGGTGGAGGCCTACTATTCTAAGTTGGCGGAGTCGACAGACCTACCCATCGTGATCTATAATTTTCCAGGTCTGACCGGATTCAATTTTCCACCGGAGCTGGTGGAACGGCTGGCATTAAAGCATCGGAACATCGCAGGGATCAAGGAGACCATCGGCGATGCGGCGCACGTACAGAAAATGATCGACATCCGTAAAAAGCGGGAGGATTTCATCGTCTATTGTGCATTCGAAAATCAGGCCATCGGCGCCCTTTTGGGCGGCGCCCGGGGCTTTATCAACGGTTCGGC
>DPKU01000188.1 GCA_003542355.1 Clostridiales bacterium
CGAGCGATCCAAAGCAAACGATATCGACCGCCTGATCACGGGACTTGGGATCCGCAACGTGGGAAGGCAATCTGCAAAAACCCTGGCGGAAGCCTATGGTTCCATGTGGGAAATCATGGAGGCACCTGCAGAAGATCTCGTTCAACTCAGGGATTTCGGGGATGTGGTTGCCGGCGAGGTGGTTGACTTTTTCCGTCAGGAGAAAAACCGGGAGCTTATCCGTCGCCTTTCCGAAGCCGGCGTGAATATGCAGTCCAGAGCAAGAGAGGGACGCAGTGATCGCTTTGCCGGAAAGACCTTTGTACTTACCGGCACGCTGACCGGCATGACCCGTCAGGATGCTACGGCGCTCATCGAAAAAATGGGCGGAAAAGCTTCTTCCAGCGTATCGGCGAAGACCGATTACGTGGTGGCGGGAGAAGCTGCCGGAAGCAAACTGACCAAGGCCCGGGATTTGGGGGTAACAGTATTGGAAGAAGAAGAGTTTCTGCAATTGATGGGCCAGGAAGCCGAAGGAGCGCAGCAATAAATGGATCATATCATTCTGAAGCCGGGAAAACTGGATGCAGAGCTTTTGGAGAAATTGGTATTTCAGAATGTCGAACATCGACGCAAAGAAGTGCTGGTCCGTCCGGGCGTGGGAGAGGATTGCGCTACTCTGGATTTCGGTCCCTACGAATGTGTCATGTCTACCGATCCGATCACGGCTGCGATTTCCGACATCGGGCGGCTTGCGGTCCATATCACCTGCAACGATATCGCCTCCAACGGTGTGGAACCGCTGGGCATCATGCTGGCGGTGCTGCTGCCCCCGGGCACCACGGCCGGGGACGTGCGCCGGATCATGGAGCAGGCCTCGGAGGTGAGCGAAGAACTGGGCGTGGAGATCATCGGCGGGCATACGGAAATCACGCCGGCCGTGAATCGGCCGGTCATCGTGTCCACAGCTGTGGGCAGAGCGTTCGCAGGAGGCTCTCAAAGGGCTTCCGGCATGATGCCCGGCGATCTCATATACATGACCAAATATGCTGGATTGGAAGGCTGCGGTATTCTGGCCAGTGATTACGAATCAGAACTGGCTGGTGTTCTCTCGGCAGAGGAACTGGCGGAAGCCAGAGATTATCTGAAGCGGGTGAGCGTATTGAAGGAAGGTGTTGCCGCCGGAAAGGTGGGCACTTCCGGGATGCACGATATTACAGAAGGAGGCGTACTGGGCGCTGTCTGGGAACTGGCGGAGATCGCCGATGCCGGACTTCGGCTCCATAAAGAGGCCATCCCAGTGACCGGTATCATTCGCAAGATCACCGACCATTTTGGAATCGACCCGCTCCGGCTGATCTCATCGGGCAGCATGATGATCATCGTTCACCCGGACCGGGCTTCTGAGCTGGAAGCTGCGCTGACATCTGTAAGAGTATCCTTTGCCCGGATCGGCGAGGTGCGCCCCAGGGAAGAAGGGCGCATGATCGTTGATGCCGACGGCGGTGAGACGATCATCGATCCACCGGGCAGCGACGAGTTGTATCGTATTGTGCGATAGCTTTCTTGACTACAGAGCCAAAAAACCATATAATCATTCGTGTAATACGATCATGAGAATTGCCTTGGGATAGCTTCGTCGGCTGCGGTCTGGGTCCTGCGCAATAAGAATCTGTGAACCTCGTCAGGTCCGGAAGGAAGCAGCGATAAGCGGAATCTCTTATGTGCCGCAGAAAAGCCTGTTCCACGGGTCGGCGGAGCTAACCGAGGGCAATTCTTTTTTAAGAAAGGATGGGCATGTATCAGGCATTGTACCGGAGCTACCGACCGGAAACGTTTCAGGAACTATTGGGGCAGGAGCACATCGTTCGCATATTAAAAAACCAGCTCGACGCAGGGACTACCGGTCACGCTTATCTTTTTTGCGGCACGAGGGGAACGGGCAAGACGTCCACGGCCAGGATCCTGGCCAAGGGCCTGAACTGCCTGGCCCCGCAGGGGCAACGCCCCTGCGGAGAATGTGCCGTCTGCCGGGACATCGCCGCCGGCATCTTCGTGGACGTGATCGAGATCGATGCGGCCTCCAACAACGGCGTAGACAACATCCGGGAACTGCGGGAGAGCGTCAACTATCCGCCTGCATCAGGCCGCAGCAAGGTCTACGTCATTGACGAAGCGCACATGCTTTCCACGCCGGCAGCCAATGCGCTGCTTAAAACGCTGGAAGAGCCGCCCGAAAACATCGTTTTCATCCTTGCGACTACGGAACCTCAAAAGCTGCCGGCTACGATCCTGTCCCGCTGTCTGCGTCTGGATTTTCACAGGGTCTCCGAAGAACTGATCCGCCAGCGCTTTACTTCGATCTGCCAGGAGCGGGGGATCAAAGCCCATGAGGACGCCCTGGCGCTCATCGCCTCCAATGCCGACGGCTCCGTCCGGGATGGATTGTCCCTGCTGGACCGGTGCGCAGCAGGAGCCGGCGCTGTCACACGGGAAGTTGTGCTGGAACTTTTGGGGATGTGCGGTCAGGAAGTCTTTCTGGATATCACCCAGAAAGTGATGGACCGGCAGGTTGGAGACGCACTACTGCTCTTCGATTCGGTGCTGAGCCAAGGCAAAGAGGTCAATCAGTTCGTCCGGGATTGGGTGGAGCATTTCCGAAGCCTGCTGATCATCAAGTACGTGGAACGGCCCGAACATGTGCTGAATCTCTCAGTGGAAAACATCCGACGCTTGCAGAATCAGGCAGATCGCATCCCTTTGACGGAAATCAAGCGTTGCATCATCGAGTTGTCCGCAGCTCTCACGGAGGCAAAGTGGTCGCCCAAACCTCGGGTGATCGTGGAACTGGCCATCGTTCGGATCGCTTCGGCCGGAGAAGAGCGGCCTGCAGAAGCTGCGGAAAAAAAACCAACTGCGACGGAGACCATTATAAACGAAGCGAAGCCGAAAGCACCCGAAGAATCCGCGGCACCCCAGCCTCGAGCTCCGGAGCCTGCCGTGGCCGCAGATCCTAAAGAAATGGCCGAAGTAGAGCTCTGGCGACGTGTTATGGAAGATGAGCGGATCTCCAAAATGGCACGGACCTGCGGCAGTGTTCTGCGGGAGATCTCCGATCATATATTCACGGTGCAGATCAGCAA
>DPKU01000144.1:0-3852 GCA_003542355.1 Clostridiales bacterium
ACGCGCCCGAAGAGATGGCCTTCTTTGATGAATTTGTTCAAAAGGGTCTGCTGGACCGGCTCCACCACATCGTGGCTTCGGATTTCGGCCATGTCACCTATACAGAAGCGATCGAGCTTCTCCAACGCGCAGGCAAAGAATTTCAGTTCCCCGTGGACCGGTGGGGCATCGACCTCCAGTCGGAGCACGAGCGCTATTTGACGGAGGAAGTATTCAAAAAGCCTGTATTTGTCACAGACTATCCCAAAGAGATCAAGGCGTTCTATATGCGGCTGAACGAAGACGAGAAGACCGTGGCTGCCTGCGACTTGCTGGTGCCCGGGATCGGAGAGATCGTAGGCGGCAGCCAGAGAGAAGAACGGCACGATGTGCTCCTTGAGAAGATCCTGGCCAACGGGCTGGATCAAAAGGATTACTGGTGGTATCTGGAACTCCGCAAATACGGGGGAGTCAAGCACTCCGGGTTCGGATTGGGCTTTGAGCGTCTGATCATGTACCTGACAGGCATGTCCAACATCCGGGACGTGATCCCCTTCCCCCGGACGCCCAGAACTGCGGAATTTTAACCTTTACCCGGTCAAGACCCTTGTGATATACTCTATCTGTTGCCAAAAAAAATAGTAGGAGGAAGCGTAGAATATGAAAGGCTATACAAGTGAAAGCATCAGAAACATTGCGCTTGTAGGACATGGCGGATGCGGGAAGACCACATTTCTCGAAGCTGCACTTCTTGCAACCGGAGTCATCAACCGACTCGGCAGAGTTGAGGACGGAAATACCGTAGCCGACTTCGATAAGATGGAGATCGAAAAAGGATATTCCATCAGTGCGTCGATCGTGCCGGTAGAGTACAACAAGGCGAAGATCAACTTCATCGATACGCCGGGCTTTTTCGATTTCGTCGGTGAGGTGAACTCGGCCATGAGAGCCGTGGAAGCAGCGGCGATTTTTGTTGACGCCTCCTCCGGCTTGCAGGTCGGCACCGAAAAAGCATGGAATTCCTGTGAGCAGTTCAACATGCCCCGGTTTTTCATCATCAGCAAGACCGATAAAGAAAACGTAGATGTCGACGCTGTCATCGCAGCGATCCAGGAGAAGTTCGGCACTTCGGCCGTCTCTCTGGAAGACCGGGACGCCTTGAACGAAGCCATTGCCGAAACCGATGAGGCGCTCATGGAGAAGTTTTTCGACGGGCAGGCGTATACGGACGAAGAATTCAGGACAGGCCTTCTGGCCGGTATCGAATCGGGCGGCATTGCACCCATCATGGTATGCAGTGCGATCAAAGGCGAAGGGATCAAGGAAATTCTGGACTCTTTCCTTAAATTTGCCCCCAAACCCACGGATCATCCGGGCTACCCGGCAAAGAACGACAAGGGTGAAGCTTTGGAGATCGCCTGTGGCGAAGGTCATGCTTCCGCTTTTATATTTAAGACCATCGCCGATCCCTTTCTCGGAAAGATTTCCCTGGCGAAAGTCATCACCGGAAAACTGACACCGGGCCAGGAAATTTTTAACGGCAAAGTGGAAAGAGCGGAAAAGCTGGGCGCGATGTTCTTCCTGCGCGGGAAAAACCAGGGAGACTGCCCTGAGGTATCCTTCGGAGATATCGTAGCCATCGCAAAGCTTCAGTACACCCAGACTGGGGATACGCTCAGCGAAAAAGCCCATGTAGTGGAATATCCGGCCGTTGAATTCCCGCAACCCACACATTTCATCGCAGTAGAGCCCAAATCCAAGGGCGACGACGAAAAAGTGGGAACCGGATTGAAACGACTGATCGAAGAAGATCCCTCCTTCGTCATAGAGCGGAATGCGGAAACGCACCAGATGCTCATTGGCGGTCAGGGCGATATACAGATGAATATCATCACTGCCAAGCTCAAAGAAAAGTTTGGCGTGGATGTGGTCATCGTCCCTCAGAAAGTAGCCTATCGGGAAACGATCAAAGGAACGGCCGATGTGCAGGGAAAGCATAAAAAGCAATCCGGTGGCGCCGGTCAGTACGGCGACGTCTGGATCCGGTTTGGTCCCTCTACGGAAGAATTTGAATTCGCCGAAGAATTGTTTGGCGGTTCCGTGCCCAAAAACTACGTGCCCGCCGTGGAAAAAGGGCTGCGGGAGTCTCTGGACAAAGGACCTCTGGCGGGCTGCAAAGTCGTCAACATCAAGGCAGTTCTTCACGACGGATCCTACCACGACGTGGACTCCAACGAAATGTCCTTCAAAATCGCCGCATCCATTGCTTTTAAGAAGGGGATCGTGGAAGCAAAGCCCTGTCTTCTGGAACCGGTCATGCACATGGAGATCCTGGTACCCGACGAATACACCGGTGACGTGATGGGCGATATGAACAAGCGCCGGGGAAAGATCCTGGGGATGGAACCCCAGCGGGGCGGCCTTCAGAAGCTCATGGCCGAAGCGCCCCAGGTAGAAGTGTTCGATTACTCCATCTCCCTGCGTTCCATGACACAGGCAAGAGGAAGCTTTACCATGAATTTCGATCGTTACGAAGAAGTACCGAGCCATTTGGCAGAAAAAATCATTGCCGCCCACAAGGCCGAATCCGAAGAATAGAAAGCACAAATTCTGCAGGAGCGTCTCAGAAGAGGCGCTCCTTTTTCTATATTTAAGAGGAAGGAACTGTCAAAATCCAGGTGGATACTGTTCATTTTCGCCGGGATGAGCTATAATCATATTTAGAATGTGATTGGGGGAAAGAGCGTATGCATATTGAGACTGGGGCTCCCTTCAAAGGCAGAAAGCTGGAGCAATTGAAAGCATTTCTTGGCAGGGCGGGTCTGGAATACGAAGAGGGCGTCCATTTTTCTGTTTGCCTGTATGAGCATGGAGAAATCCTGGCAACCGGTTCTCTGGACGGCAACGTGTTCAAGTGCATCGCAGTCCGGGAAGACCGGCAGGGAGAAGATCTGACGGCCAAGATCCTGACTGAGTTGCGCAAAGAAGCGATCCGCCGGGAACAGGTGCACTTGTTTTTGTTCACGAAGCCGGGCAATATTCGAATGTTCGCCGATTTCGGTTTCTATCCCATTGCATCCACACCGGAGGCGCTGCTCATGGAAAACCGGAAAAACGGGGCTCGTGATTATGCCAGGTCGCTGGCCGAAGATTGCGACGGTGTGATCGGCGCAGCCGTGGTCAACTGCAATCCGTTTACGCTGGGACACCGATATCTGATCGAAACGGCTTCTGCACGCTGCGATCTGCTACACCTGTTCGTGCTCACTGAGGACCGCAGCCGTTTTCCATCTGCTGACAGACTGCAGCTGGTACAGGCCGGAACGTCGGACATTCCAAATGTTCGGGTCCATGAAACCGGGCCCTACATGATATCCAGCGTCACGTTTCCCACTTATTTTATCAAAGATAAAACGCACGCTCAGGACATTGCCTGCCGGCTGGACCTGGAGATCTTTGCCCGGATCTTTGCACGGGAAATGGGAATCACCGTTCGATTTGTGGGGACGGAGCCCAACTGCCAGGTCACCTCGGCCTACAACCGTCAGATGCTCGCATATCTGCCGCCTCTGGGGATCCGGGTAGAGGAGATCCAGCGAAAAGAAATCGGCGGCGTGCCCATCAGCGCCAGCCGGGTGCGCGCGCTGATCGACCAGGGTGAGATCGAAAAGACTGCGGAATGGGTCCCGCCTACTACATATCAATACATTCGTACGCATTTTGCAAAGGAGAAGAAAGAATGAAATATTATATCATCGATGCGTTTTCGGACAGACTGTTCGGAGGAAACCAGGCCGGCGTCTGCGTGCTGGACGATCCCATTTCGGCGGATCTGATGCAGAACATCGCCATCGAGAACAAATTTTCGGAAAC
>DPKU01000144.1:3909-4954 GCA_003542355.1 Clostridiales bacterium
TATGTGATCAAAAAATTTCTGGAACCGGAAATTCGGGAGATCCACTTTCGGGCACTCTGCGGCGAATTGACTGTGGTCTGCGAAAACGATCTGCTCAACATGAACGCACCGCGCTGGGTGCCCGAAGAGATCTCCGCGCCGGAAGGTCTTCGGGAAGCGCTGGGCGCAGACATTCTGTACTGTGGAAAGACACGGGACACCCTGATTTTACTGGATAGCGCAAAGGCTGTCCGGGAACTTCAGCCCGACATTCCCGCTCTGGCACGGCTCACGGAAGTAAAATGTGCCATCGTTACAGCGCCGGGAGAGAACAGCGATTTTGTCTGCAGAGTCTTTGCTCCGGCGTTCGGCGTAGATGAAGATCCGGTCACGGGTTCTGCGCACAGCACCCTGATTCCTTACTGGGCAGAAAAACTTGGAAAAGCCGAACTGATCTCCCATCAGGTGTCCAGTCGGGGCGGCGTCCTTGCCTGCCGGGATTTGCCGGCCGACGGTCGGGTAGAAATGGCCGGCAAAGCGGTCTGCTATCTGGTCGGTGAACTGCAGATAGACGTAAAGGAGGAATAAGTTATGGACTGGGGAATTCTGCTGCCGGTATTGCTGGGCATCGCCATCGGTGCGACCATCATGCAAATGAAGAATCGAGATTGATATGGACGGACCTCTGATCAACGCGCCACTGACCATCTCTTCCGGGAGCCTGGCAGCCATGTGGGCAACTTTTATAGTAACAGCGATCCTACCGCTGGCCGGATGGCTGTTTTTGACGCGGCGCTGGAAAGGTGCCGGGACGGCAGTGATGGCCGGAGCCCTGGGCTTCTATCTGACCCAAATGGTGATCCGGATTCCGCTGCTTTCCGTTCCTGCCGTAGCAGGTGCACTGGGTGGCTTGTAAGGGAAGAACCCTTTGATCTATTTTCTTTTTATGGCTTTTACAGCAGGACTTTTTGAAACCACCGGTCGGCTGTTCGTGTTCCGGTCGCTTCTGCACAAAAGGCTCAGCTATCATACTGGTCTTGCGGCAGGGTTCGGCCACGGAGCCGTG
>DPKU01000074.1 GCA_003542355.1 Clostridiales bacterium
CAGCAGAGTCACTGTCGAAAAATTGCTTTCCCTGCTTGCTCCCGAACCGAAAGACTGCCGCATTTTTGAGTGCGGATCTTCCGGAGCTGCCCCGGATCCGAGGATTGGTTTCTGCCATTACCGTTCTCAGGGAACTGGAGGACGAAATCAAGCGCTGCATCCTGTCCGAGGATGAAATCGCCGACAGCGCCAGCGCAGAGTTGAAGCGGATCCGGCGCGCGATTGTGCGCCAGAACGAAGCCATTCGTTCCAAGATCCAGCAGATCGTGGGATCCGCGGAGAACCGGATGCTTTTGCAGGATGCTCTGGTGACCATGCGTCAGGGACGATACGTGATCCCCGTCAAGGCGGAGCACAAAAACCGCTTCCCGGGCATCGTCCACGATCAGTCGTCTTCCGGTGCTACGCTCTTTGTAGAACCCCAGACCATCGTCATTATGAACAATGAACTCCGGGAGCTGGAGCTGGAAGAAAAGAAAGAGATCTTCCGCATC
The DNA here is from genome assembly GCA_003542355.1 of Clostridiales bacterium. GTDB lineage: Bacteria > Bacillota > Clostridia > Peptostreptococcales > Anaerovoracaceae > UBA10908. The sequence continues at coordinate 495 of DPKU01000074.1, forward strand.
CTCCAGGAGCTGTCGGGCCAAGTCGGCGCCCAGGAGCTTCAGATCAGAGGAAACCAGGAGATCCTTACTCAGTTGGACTTTATGTTTTCCAAGGGCCGCCTGGCCTGCAACATGAAGGGAAGCTGTCCCGACATCAGCGGGGAGGGCGTGCTCCGGATCCGGAAGGGAAGACATCCCCTGATCGACAAGAAAACCGTGGTGCCCGTGGATGTGAGCATCGGTGAAGCTTACGATACGCTGGTGATCACCGGACCCAACACCGGAGGCAAGACCGTGACGCTCAAAACCGTGGGACTGCTGTGCCTGATGGCCCAGTCCGGCTTGTTCGTTCCGGCGGGTGACGGGACGGTGCTGCCGGTCTTTGAAAATATCTTTGCGGACATCGGGGACGAGCAGAGCATCGAACAGAGTCTGTCCACCTTCAGTTCTCACATGAACAACATCGTGGATATCGTGATCGGCGCCGGAGAGAATACACTGGTCCTTCTGGACGAGCTGGGCGCAGGTACGGATCCCACAGAAGGCGCTGCCCTTGCCATGGCTGTACTGGATCATCTGTACGGGAAAGGCGCTGTCACGCTGGCGACGACCCACTATACAGAGCTGAAAAAATATGCGCTCGCCACCTACGGTGTGCAGAACGCTTCCATGGAATTCAATGTGGAGACCCTGTCACCCACCTTCCGGCTCACCATCGGCGTACCGGGCAAATCCAACGCCTTTGAGATCTCTGCGAAGCTGGGCCTTCCGGATCCGATCATCGCCAACGCCAGAAATCTGTTGGAGCGGGGCGATATTCAGTTCGAAGACGTCCTTTCATCCATCGAAAAGGAAAGGAAGCAGGCCGAAGAGGAGCGGGAAGAAGCGATCCTGCTGAAGCTTTCGCTCAAGGATCAGAAAGTCCGCATGGACCGGCTGGAAGAGCGTCTGCAGGCAGAAAAAGAAAAGGCCCTACAGGAAGCCCGGGAGGAAGCCAGGGAAATGCTCCGGGAAACCCGGGAGTCCGTGGACGAAGCGCGCAAAGAGATCGACCGGGCACGGACGTCGCTCCGGGAGGGGCAGGATCCTTCTCTGGGGAGGGCGTTGGAAGATCAAAAGCGAGCGCTGCGGGAAAAGGAAAAATCCTTGCGGGAAAAGCGCAATCCAGTAGTGAATCCCGCGCCGCCGGACAAAGCGGAGATCCAGATCGGCCGGCGCGTAAATGTGCTATCCGTGAACCAGAAGGGAAGCGTGCTTACCCTTCCCGACGACAAGGGCAGCTTTATGGTCCAGGCCGGACTTCTGAAGCTTTCTGTGAACGTATCAGATGTGACCCTCGTGCAGGAAAATGTCACAGTGAAGGAACGGGAAAACGCGAAATACTCCCGCATGTACCACCAAAAGGCCATGGAGATCGCCACCTCCGTGAACGTGGTGGGCAAGAATCTGGACGAGGCGGAAATGGCAGTGGACAAATATCTGGACGACGCCTTCCTGGCCGGACTGGGCCAGGTGAGCATCATTCACGGCCGGGGCGCAGGGATCCTGCGGAACGGCCTGAGCAGCATGCTCAAACGCCACCGTCACGTGGACAAATTCAGAAAAGGAACCTATCAGGAAGGCGGCGAAGGCGTCACCATCGTCACCTTAAAAAAATAGACTATAAAATGGACCACTACAGGAGGACCTATGCTTAGCATCAAGAAAGAAATCGCCCGGATCCTGCAGCAAAAGCTGCCGGACATGAGTTTGGAAGAGCTGGAGAATTTCATCGAAATACCGTCGGACAGCAGTCTGGGAGACTATGCGTTTCCCTGTTTCCGTCTGGCGAAACAGCTCAGGAAGCCACCCCACGTGATCGCAGGGGAACTGGCGTCGGCCATCGGCGGCAACGAGCTGTTCGCCCGGGCTGAGGCGGTCAAGGCCTATGTAAATATGTTCATTGACGGACAGTGGCTGGCCCGCATCACCCTAGAGGATGTGTGCAGCGCCGGGGACGACTTCGGCCGCAGCGATATCGGCGCAGGACGCCCCGTGATCGTGGAGTTCAGTTCTCCGAATATCGCGAAACCTTTTCACATCGGCCACATCCGGACCACGGTGATCGGCAACGCCATCTATAAGATCTTCGACTTCCTCGGCTACAAGACCATCCGGATCAATCATCTGGGCGACTACGGGACCCAGTTCGGAAAAATGATCGTGGCCTATCGCCGCTGGGGAAAAAGAGAAGACGTGGAGGCCGCACCCATCAGCACGCTGCTGTCCTATTACGTCAAGTTCCACGAAGAGGTGGAAAAGGACCCGAGCCTGGACGACGAAGCCAGAGAGGTGTTTACGAAGCTGGAGCATCAGGCCCCGGAAGAAACGGCATTGTGGCAGTGGTTTCGCGACGAAAGTCTCAAGGAATTCGCTCGCGTCTACGAAATGCTGGACATCGAATTCGATTCCTTTGCGGGGGAGAGCTTCTATTCCGATAAAATGCCGGCTGTTCTGGAAGAGATGGAAGCCAAAGGCGTGTTGAAGGATTCCCAGGGCGCAAAGATCGTGGATCTGGAGGAATACGGCATGCCGCCGGCCCTGATCACCAAGACCGACGGATCTTCGCTGTACATCACCCGGGACATCGCTGCGGCGATCTATCGGAAAAAGACCTATGACTTTTATAAGAATATCTACGTGGTGGGCGCTCAGCAAAACCTGCATTTCCAGCAGTGGTTCAAGATCCTGGAGCTCATGGGCTACGAATGGCACGATCAGTGCATCCATATCAACTTCGGGACCGTCAGCCTGGCCGAAGGGACCCTTTCGACACGAAAAGGCCGGGTCGTCTTCCTGGAAGACGTGCTGAACAAAGCGGTGGAGCAGACCCGCCAGGTGATCCGGGATAAAAATGTAAACACCGACAGCATCGAAGAAACTGCAAAAATGGTGGGCATCGGTGCCGTCATTTTCCAGGAGCTCTCCAATGGACGGATCAAGGACTACACCTTCTCCTGGGAAAAAACCCTGAACTTTGACGGCGAAACGGGACCCTACGTGCAGTATACCCACGCCAGAGCCGCCAGCGTGCTGCGCAACGGCGACTGGACGGCGCCTCCTGCCCTCGATACGGTCGACCTGACCTATCTGTCCAGCGACAGCGCTTTTGGCCTTCTCAAGACGATTTATCGTTTCCCGGAAGTGGTCCTGGACGCCGGCGACAAGTATGAACCTTCCCTGGTGACACGGCACATCGTGGATGTGGCGCAGGCGTTCAATAAATTCTATCACGACGAACACATCCTCACAGAAGACGCCCGGGAAAAGGAAGCCAAGCTGCTGCTCACCTACGCGGCGAAGCAAACGATCAAAAACGGTCTGGGCCTCCTGGGTATCAAAGCACCGGAGAAAATGTAATGCAATACGAAGGAATGGTCTACCGGCCTCCCAGCGAGGCTTACAGTCTCATCGTGCAAGTCACCATCGGCTGCTCCCACAACGGGTGCACCTTCTGTTCCATGTTCAAAGAAAAGCAGTTCCGGGTCCGCAAACTGGAAGAGATCCGGGCGGATCTGCTGGAAGCAAGAGGATATTACAAGCGGGTCGACCGGATCTTTCTGGCCGATGGCGACGCCCTCTGCCTCTCCATAGACAAACTGCTGGCCATCCTGGAACTGGTCCGTCAGACCTTCCCCGAATGCGAGCGGGTGGGCATCTACGGCTCTGCCCGGGATGTGCTTCGCAAGTCACCGGAAGAGCTGGTCCGGCTGAAAGAGGCAGGTCTGGGCATCGTCTATCTGGGCGCCGAATCCGGCAGCCCACAGATCCTGAAGACCATCAACAAGAACGCCACCCGGGAAGAGCTGATCGAATCGGTGCAGCGCATTGAAGCCTCCGGCCTGCGGTCCTCCGTCACATTCATCTCCGGCATCGGCGGCAGAGCGCTGTGGCAGGAGCATGCCTTGATGACGGCTTCCATGATCAGCGAAATGCAGCCCTATTATGCCAGCGTACTCACCCTGATGGTGGAACCGGAAGCCCCGTTGTATGCAGACATTAAAGAAGGACGCTTCGAACTGCTCACGCCTGCAGAGGTGATGGCAGAAATGGAATGCATGATGGAAAACATTCATGTTACAAAGAAATGCGTGTTCCGGAGCAATCACGCCTCCAATTACCTGTCCCTGAAGGGCGATCTGCCCGAGGATCAGGAACGGATGCTGGCACAGATCCGGGCGGCGAAAGAAAACACATCCATGCTCAAGGAGGAATACTTCAGAGCGCTGTAAGGACGGAGGATCCACGTTCCATGAGAATCTTGCTGACCACACTCAATTCGAAGTATATCCATTCCAACCTGGCGCTTCGCTACCTGTATTCCGTGGCCGGAAGGTACCGGGATCAGATGGAGATCGACGAGTACACCATCAATCACACGGATGACTATATCTTTACCGAACTGATGCGCAAGGACAGCAAGCTCTACTGTTTTTCCTGCTATATCTGGAACATCGATCGGATCCTGTATCTTGCCCAGACATTGAAGCAGGCCAAACCCAACATCAAGATCCTTCTGGGGGGACCGGAAGTAAGCTACGAAGGCGAAGAGTTCCTTTTTCAAAACCCCTATGTGGATTTTGTGATCCAGGGGGAAGGCGAGGGTGCTTTTTCCGCGTTTTTGAAGCAATACTTTGCCACCGTTCCAGACTATGACAGCGTCTGGGGACTCCTGTACCGGGCGGGCGCCATTGTCCGAAAAAACAAGCCCTGTCCGCCGCTGAAATTCGAAAGCGTTCCAAATCCCTACGAGCTGCTGCCCGCCGAAGAGGACAAGATCCTCTACTACGAATCTTCCCGGGGCTGCCCCTTCAACTGCGCTTACTGCCTGTCCTGCATCGACCGGCAGGTGCGGGCGCTGCCCCTTGAGCGCGTGAAGGAAGATTTAAAGTACTTCATTTACAAGCGCGTCAAGCAGGTGAAATTTGTGGACCGAACCTTCAATTTCGATACCAGGCGCAGCCTGGAGCTCATGAAGTACCTGATCGAAAAGGACAACGGGATCACCAATTATCACCTGGAGCTGTGCGGTGAGCTGATGACCGAGGAGCACTTTGCGCTGCTGGCCCATGCCCGTCCCGGATTGTTCCAGTTCGAGATCGGCGTACAGTCCACCAATCCCTCTACCCTGAACGCCATCAACCGCAGAGGGAACTTCGATAAGATCGCCGAAGCTGTCCGGCGGATCCAGGCCATCGGCGGGATCCATCTGCACCTGGATCTGATCGCCGGTTTGCCAAAGGAAGACTACCAGAGTTTTCGACTGTCCTTCAATGATGCTTACCGCCTGAAGCCGGATCATTTGCAACTGGGTTTTTTGAAGCTTCTGCCTGGAACGCCGATTCGTGAGGAAGCGGCGGAGCACGACTATATATACCGCAGACAGCCACCCTACGAAGTGATTTCCAACCGCTATCTGTCGGCCTTGTCGTTGGTTCGCCTGAAAATGGTGGAAAAAGTGCTGGATCTGTATTATAATCGTGGCGGGTTCAGCAACACGCTGGACTACGGAACGGAAGCGTTGGCCGACGATCCCTTCGGCTTTTTCGAAGAGTTGGCGGACTTCTTTTATTTAAAGGGATTTCAGCACAGATCGCATTCCAAAGAGGACCTTTACCGGATTTTCCGTCAATACGGCAGGTGGAAGGACCGGTCTTCCCCCGGAACAGAATACGAAGTGGATCGACTGCTTCTGCGGGACATGGAAGAAACGATGAATGCGGAAGCAATCAAAAATTTTTTAAAAAAAGGATGGGACCCCCAAGGATGAAACAATTGGAATTGCAACAAGAGGAAAAAAGCAACATTTCACCGGTACCACCGCTGTTGCCGCCCTTCGCCTCAAGAAACGACCGGGTGGGGAAATACTTCAAACGATATCTGAAACTCTTTGTATTTGATGAGTTTTCGCCAAAGTTCATTGCTTCATTCAAAAACATGGAGTATATGACTGGTGTGCCCATTCCTCTGAGAAAAGAGGACGTGGAAGCCTTCCGGGGCGGTAGTGGGCTCAAAGTGTTGCACATTGCAGAAAACATGTCCTGGATCATGGGCATCGATCCCGGATTTCGCTATGTGCCCGAATACATTCGCTTCATGAACCAATTTTTCAACTACAAGATCCTCGAAGGTCTTGTGA
>DPKU01000208.1:0-2421 GCA_003542355.1 Clostridiales bacterium
CGTGGCGAAGCCGGTGGTCGTCATAATCGAAGCCACCTGGAAAAAGGCATAGCGAAAGCTCTCGATCGGATTATCATAAAAATCCTTCCAGAGCAGCATCACCATGATGAACAGCGTGGAACCGCCCAGGATCATGAGATAGTACCTCAGTTCGAAATCCTGGAAGAACTGGCGGATCTTTCCCGTCAGAAGAGAATGGTAGAGCGTAAAATTAACGCCGGCCGCAATCATAAAGAAGCCAATGACCATATCCACATAAAAGCTGTCATAGGCGCCGACGCTTGCGGCATAGTTGGAGAACCCGCCGGTTCCCACGGTGCCGAAGGTGTGTACGCTTGCATCGTAAAGCGTCAGTCCGCCCAGCATCAGGAGGGCGATCTGCAAGAGCGACATGGCGGCATAGATCTTGTAGAGGATCTTCGCAGTATCGTTGATGGTAAAGGATATCTTATCCATGGTCGGACCGGTGGTCTCGGCCCGCATGATCTTATGCCCGCCGATGCCAAGCATGGGGAGCAGCGCTACAGTCAGTACCAGAATGCCCATTCCTCCCAGCCAGTGGGTGAAGGATCGCCAGAAGAGCATGCCCTGCGGCAGCCCTTCGATGTCGATCAGGATCGACGCTCCCGTGGTGGTAAAGCCCGATGCGGTCTCGAAATAGGCGTCGATCAGGCGAGGAATCGAGCCGGACAGAACAAAGGGAAGGGCGCCCAGCAGGGACATGACCAGCCATGCGATCCCTACGATAAAAAAGCCGTCCCGGGCACGGATGATGCTTCTTTCGGGAACGACTGTGCGCTTTCCCACAAAATAACCCAGTGCGATCATCGGTCCGCTGCAGAACAAAAATGCCACCGCTTCGCTGCGTTCTCCATAATAAAGAGACACCAGCATGGGAAGCAGCATCGCTGTTCCTACCACGACGGTGACGGCACTGAGCACTTTAATGATCGGTCCTCTGTGTAAAACCATGACGCTTCTTTTCTGTAACCGGTCGGCCGGATCCGGGCTAATGAGCTTTGGGTTGCTTGATCAATGCTTCCAGCAAGGGGATGCTGGACAGCAAAGACAGGATGACGACACGGTCTTCATCCTGGATTTTCGTGGTTCCGCTGGGAATGATGATCTCGTTGTTGCGATGGATCGCTGCGATGATCACACCTTCTGGAATATCCAGCTCCGTCAGCGTTTTATCCGTGATGGACATGCCTTTTTCTGCCCAGATCTCCGTAAATTCTGCCTGTCCCTGGATCAATTGGGAGAAGATGACGATCCCGGATTTCTGAATAAACCGCAGGATATTCGTCGCGCACATATCCATAGGATTGATGGTCATGTTCACGCCCAGGGTTTCGATGAGCGCCGCATAACTTTTTCGGCTGACCTTGGCGACCACATCCTCGATCTTCTGCTGTTTGGCCAGCAGAGACAGGAGAAGATTTTCCTCGTCAAACCCTGTCACCGCTACGAAGGCGTCCATTTCTTCCAAATTTTCTTCGTGAAGCAGGTTCGGATCTGTCGCATCTCCATGAAGCACCAGCACATTGTTCAGCCGATTCGTCAGATATTCGCAGCGTTCCCGATCTAATTCGATGATCTTGACGGCCACACCGAAGTCCGATAGCTTTTTTGCCAGATAGTAACCGGTTTTTCCGCCACCGGCGATCATCACCCGTGCCAGATCCGTATAGCGCTTTTTCTCGTGGACTTCTACTGCCAGGTCCTTGATTTTACGCTCCAGGCCGATCACATAGATGGTATCGCCTGCTTCCAGCACGGTGAGTCCGTTGGGCACGATGATCTTGCCGCTGCGCGAAATGGCGCCTACCAGCATGTTGCCCAGAACTTTTGCAGTCTGCCGGATCTCTTTGCCGATCAGTGTGGGAATTTTATCCACTTTAAATTCCAATATGGAAACGCCGTCGGCAGTATAGATGCCGTCGGTAAGCGTGTATTTCTCCACCAGGTATTTATAGATTTCCGAAGCGCAGGCCATGTCCGGATTGACGATATAATCGATGTTCATCACTTTCTTGATGAATTCGATCTGTTCCACGTGTTCCGGAGATCGGACTCTGGCGATCACCTGGGGGCATCCCAGTCGTTTGGCAAAAGAGCATATGACGATGTTCTTTTCATCCTCGTCCACAACAGAGACCAGAAGGTCGTATTCCCAAATCCGTATCTCTTTCATGACATCGATACGCTTGGCGTTGGCTGTGACGGTGAGTATGTCCAGCCTGGATGCGACTTTCTGTATCAGTGCTTCATCTTTGTCGATCAGGGTGACCTCGTTATCGCCTCCGAGCAAGGACTCGGTGATGGTCATTCCCAGTTTTCCGGCGCCCACAACGGCAACTTTCATTCAAACGTCCTCCCGAAATTTCGTAAAAGAGGTCCGGGCTTGCCCGAACCGCCTTT
>DPKU01000208.1:2492-4064 GCA_003542355.1 Clostridiales bacterium
GGGAAGTGGGAACCGCAGTTGCGGCAGAGAAGCGAGTAATACATTTTACGTTCCGCGTGGACCGAAGTGCTGTACCCGATCACCAGGATCACTGCCATACCTACGAAAACGTTGAGCAATCCTACGCCGGTGACCACTGCGACAGCCAGCATCAAGCCGACGTTGATAAGGATCTTTCGCTTGGTAACCGTGCTGTATTTATACTTCCTTCCTTCGTGTTCTGCAGTGGTCTCGCAGAAGGGGCAGGTATCTTCAAAGTAGTTTCTGGAAAATCGTTTCGGGGCCAGCCCATCTTCATCCCGAATCAGATCCGGTCCTTTGAGTGCCTTTTTGAGTTTGAAATAAGATTCCAGGGCAGGAGGCAGTGGCTTTTGCTCCTGCTGGTCGGGGTGTTCGTGAGTGTTTTTTCCCTGGTCGCTCATGGATAATCCTCCGCTGATTCCACGTACTATTCGGCTTGTTTTACACGACTATAATGGTGTAAAACAGTATAGCACAATAACCTAACGGGAGCAAATCCAAATAGTAATTGTCTGATCATTATGTTACAATGATTGGGAATAGAATGGAGTGTAATAATATGAAACCGATCGTAGCCATTGTGGGCAGACCCAATGTTGGAAAATCCACATTCTTTAATAAAATAGTAGGTCGAAGAGTGTCGATCGTGGAAGATACGCCAGGCGTCACCCGGGACCGCATCGCCGCTGAGGCAGAATGGACCGGAAGAGAATTCCTGTTGATCGATACCGGCGGCATCGAACCGGATTCCAAGGATTTCATCCTGTCGAAAATGCGTGCACAGGCAGAGGTCGCTATGGATACCGCCGACGTGATACTCTTTCTCGTGGACGGACGAACCGGTGTGACGACAGCAGACAGTGACGTGGCTGCCATGCTGCGCCGAAAGGGCAAAGACGTTATCCTGGTCGCCAACAAGATCGATACGCAGAAAATGCCTGACGGCTACTATGATTTTTACGAGCTTGGCCTGGGCCAGCCGTTTCCCATCTCCTCCACCAATCAGCTGGGGTTGGGAGATCTTTTGGATGCCATCGTGGAAAAATTCCCCGTCAACGCCACGGATGGAGAAGATGAAAATGCGGTACATATCGCTATCATCGGCAAGCCCAATGTGGGAAAATCCTCCATGGTCAATGCATTTTTGGGTGAAGAACGGGTGATCGTCAGCGACCAGGCAGGAACGACTCGGGATTCAGTGGACACGCCTTTCGAAAAAGAAGGCGTCCGGTACGTGCTTATCGATACGGCAGGGATCCGCAGACGGAGCCGTGTAAGCGACGATATTGAAAAATACAGCGTCATACGGGCGTTGTCTGCCATAGAGCGTTGCGATGTGGCGCTGCTGGTCATCGATGCCCAGGACGGCGTTACAGAACAGGATAAAAAAATCGCCGGACTGGCCCACGAAGCCGGCAAAGGCATCATCGTTGTGGTCAACAAATGGGATCTGCTTGCCAAGGAGACCAATACGATGCGCGACTTTGAAAGAACGGTGAAGATGGAGCTTCAGTTTATGCATTATGCTCCTGTGCTCTTTACGTCAGCGTT
>DPKU01000142.1 GCA_003542355.1 Clostridiales bacterium
AGACGATTGCAAGGATCGCGAATATATATGCCTGTATCACGCCCGTCAAAAGACCGAGGGCCTGGATCACGACAGGGAAGAAGAGCGGTACGACGCCCAGCAGGATCGCCACGATAATACTCGAGCTCATCACGTTTCCGTACAGACGAATGGCCAGGGACAAGGTCCTGGATATCTCACTGATGATGTTGAACGGCAGCATAATGACCGTCGGCTTGATGTATTCCTTTAAATATCCGGCGATGCCCCGCTCCCCGATGCCAAATACGGGTACGGACAGAAACACGCACAGCGCCAGTGCGATACTCGTATTGAGCGAGCCGGTGGGAGAAATAAAGCCCGGTACGATGGAGAGGATGTTCGCCGCAAGGATAAAGATGAACAGTGTGCCTATAAACGGAAGATATTTGCCCGGCTCCTGCTGACTGATCTGCCGGATCTGACTGTTGATGGTCTCGATCAAAGCCTCCAGGATGTTCTGCCCTTTGGAAATCTCGCCTTCCACTTTGATTTTCCTTGTGACCAGATAGGACACGACCGTCAGAAGGAGCATCAGGATCCACGTAAAGACCAGCGTTGCCGTGATCCTTACAAACCCCCACTCAAAATAAATGATATCACTGGGGTCGATATTCATTTATTCACCCCCTTTGTTTGACTTTCCGTTCGGCCTTTTTACATTGAACGTCATGACGACGCGCACCAGGAGCATGCCGGCCAGCGTAAACAATACGCCCTGGTATCCGCCTTTCGAAACATAGAACAACACGGCCAGCAAAACCGTCATTCGAAAGAGCAGGCTCACGGTCATCAGAAGACTTGGATGCTTTACATCCGCCAGCTTTTGAACCGTCCAATACAGGCCGCCGAAAAAGACAAGGCCCAGGCTGATCCCAATCAAAAATTCAGTCATTCTTCGTCCTCCTCTTCCTCTTCACTTTTTTCCCGGATCCAGCGCCATGCATTAAACGAACCTAAAATGACGCCTGCAAACAAAAGCGTGATCGTCCAGGAAAAGCTTTGGGTAAACCGCTTGTCCAGAAAGACTCCAAGGGCGATCCCAAGAACGGTAGGGACGGCAATGGACCAGCCGACGATCCCAAAGAGACCCAGGCCGAACATGATCTCGCTGCCTTCTTCCTTCGCTTTCATTTTTTTTGCAGAATCCTTCTTGATTTGTTTTAGAAGCTCCTCTTCTGCCGACAGTTTTTTCTTATCCAAGAAGACCACGTCCCTTACTTATCGAGTTCCATAAATTTGCGAATCGTCTCTGTTTCCAGTCTTATCAGTACTTCCCTGGCTTGCCGTTCTTTATCGTCCAGTGTTTTGAACGTATCCTCCACCGTTTGGCTCAGTTCGCGCAAAGATTCTCCGGCGATCGCCTGCATGGTGGCCAGGTACACCGTGTCGCCCTGCTTCACCACGACGCCCTGGTGGATCGCATAATACAGCTCCTTGCCCGCCGTGACCTGCAGAATGCCGGACCGCAACGTCCAGGTGGCGTCGATGTGCCTGGGCAGGATCTGAAAATCTCCATTGGCGCCGGGTGCGGTGATTTTCTCCACATCCATATCCAAAATGGTTTTATAGGGAAGAATGAACGTGAGCCTCATTGCTTTTCTTCTCTCTTCTTTTTTCGTTCCACCGCTTCTCCGATATTGCCGATCATGTAGAGATCGTTCTCTTCGTACTCGGCAAACTCGTCGTTCAGGATCCGTTCACAGCCATCCAGTGCGTCCTCCAGTTCCACCAATCGCCCTTCGCCGCCGGTGATCTCCGCCGTGGTAAAGAAAGGCTGGGTCAGGAAGCGCTCCAGCTTTCTGGCCCGGTAGACTACATTGCGGTTCTCCACGGAAAGCTCCTCGATGCCCAGCATGGCAATGATGTCCTTCAGTTCTTCGTAGGTAGCCAGCGTCTTCTTGATCTCCCGCGCAAGGGCGTAATGCCGCTTGCCCACGATGGCCGCATTGAGCATCTTCGAAGAAGAGTTCAAAGGATCGATGGCCGGGTAGAGTCCCTGGCTGGCCCGCTTTCTGGACAACACCACCGACGCCGACAAATGGGAAAACGTGTGGGTCGCACTGGGATCCGTAAAATCGTCCGCAGGAACATAGACCGCCTGGATCGACGTGATCGCACCGGATTCCGTACTGGAAATACGTTCCTCCAGCTCCGCCAGCTCGCTGGCCAGCGTCGGCTGGTACCCCACCCTGGAAGGCATTTTTCCCGTCAGGCCCGACACCTCGGACCCGGCCTGGATAAACCGGAACACGTTGTCGATCAAAAGAAGTACGTCCTTTTTCTCCTCGTCTCTGAAATATTCTGCCATGGTAAGACTCGCATGCCCCACCCGGAAGCGGGCGCCCGGCGGCTCGTTCATCTGGGCAAAGATCAGGACCGCATTTTCCAGTACTTTCGCCTCTTTGACCTCCCGGTACAGCTCCTCGGCTTCTCTGGACCGCTCGCCGATCCCACAGAAGACGCTGTACCCCTTCGTCTTTTTTGCCGTGTTGTTGATCAGCTCCGTGATCAAAACCGTTTTTCCGACGCCGGCTCCGCCAAACAGGCCGGCCTTTTCGCCCCGGGCCAGAGGCGTCAGCACATCGATCGCCTTGATGCCGGTGATGAATATTTCGTTGGTCGTGCTTCTTTGGGAAAACGGCACCGGCTTTTGGTGGATCGATCTCGTCTCGATACCTGTCACGTCTTCGCCGTTGAGCGTGTTTCCAAAGACGTCGAACATTTTCCCTAAGATATCTTTGCCGACAGGCACCTGTATCGGTCCGCCGGTGTCCGTCACAATGTCCCCCCTGGACAGCCCTCCGGTAGACGTTAACGCGATCGAACTGATGGTCGCATCGTCGATATACGATGCGACTTCCAGGACCACCCGGTCGTCCTCACCCGTCACGAGTTTATTGTTCAAAGAAGGCAGCTGGCGCTCAAATACAACATCGATGATGCTTCCTCTGATGCTTTTGATATAGCCTTGTTTTTTATCCATGGAACTAAATCCTCAATGCTTTTATTTGGTAAGTTTTTTTCGCGATTCTAAAAATTTATTGAAATCTAATTCCATAATATAGCGATCATGGCCTTTCCCGTATTCATCTTTATTGTGCTGCTTGATTTCAAATCCGATTTTTTCTTCATACAGTCGGATGGCAGGTGCATTCTCTACATCGACCGTAAGGCTCATTTTTAAGAAACCTTGCTCCATCAAATTTGCAATGATCACTTTTAAAAACTGCACACCTATATTTTGCCCCCGGTTGTCTTCTGCGATTGCGTAATCGAACAGATACGCTTTTTCTAAATCTTCCCAGTCACGCATTAAAATCGCAAGGCCAACGATTTGCTTTTTAGAATCTTCTTTTAAGAGAAATACATTTCCATGCCTGATTTGTGGAACAAGGCCCCATTCGTCCATCCCCAATTCACCAAAAATATTGGCGCCGAATTTAACGACGCGATTTAGAAGTCTTAAATCATAATCTTGGACAAGATAGACTTTGAGATTTTCAAAATCGCTATCAAGGTTGCTAACGAATTTTTTGGGCAGCGCATTGATTTCTTCAAGATACATAATGGCCTCCAATCCTACATTATCTTCATTTTTCTTAGGATAATTATACCATAAA
>DPKU01000092.1 GCA_003542355.1 Clostridiales bacterium
GTGTATCATCAATATAAGCAGCAATCGCTTTAGTATAAATTAAATCCGGATCTTCATTTTCATCATATGTTATAAGGTTAGTTGTATGGCTTCCCAAGTCGGTATTGCTGTCTTGATTGTCTCCGTCCTGAATAAGTATGACAGACTTATCAGTTCTCTTAACAGCTTGTATCTGAGTATTGTCATATGATAATACAACCTCAAATTGCTTCACCGCACTAGGCGCAGTAGCGGTGACTGTCATTTCGTATACGCCGGGAGAAGCCCCCATCTCAGCGATATTGATACTAACCGAAGGGTCAATCGCTGCATATACTGTGGCCGGTATCAGTCCCACCATCAATGCAATACTCAGAAGTAATGCGACTGCTTTTTTGGATTTTTTCATTTTGGCTCCCCCTTAATATGTACTCTGTCCAAAGTTTGCTAAAACAATGCTTAAGTCCGATGCGTTGATGTATGTGTCTTCGTTTATGTCACAACCGTTCTCGCTAATACCGCTGGATCCAAACTGCCCCAGAACATTTGAAAGATCTGACGCATTGACATATAAATCTGCATTGGTGTCCCCGCCTTTAAGTGTAATTAAAGGAATGACTATACCAACATCGGAGACTACTAAATTTGAATGGTATAGAAGATGTCCGATTTTTTGTATATCCAACGTATACGTACCAGAAGGGACACCACTTATCAAGAATGTGTTGCTGCTAACAACGCCTTGCAACGCTGGTCCCACAGCCGGGGTTAAAGTTATGGTGGGGATGCTGGAACCGCTGTATTCCAGGGTTCCGCTGATTTCCACACCGCTCAGATGCACTGCGCCCAGCATCACCGGGCTCGTCTCGCCGGACTGATCGAAGGATCCGCCGAGGAGAAATACGCTGCTTTCCACGGAGGAAGGCCTCACATCAAAAGAGATGCTGCCGTCGACTTCGGATGATTTCTGGTCGATATACAGGATATTGTCTTCCGTGATTTCGTAAGGCGCATCCAGTCCGCCGCTTTCGTTGACCGAAGCCTTGACCATGAGCAGCGTGTAGTATTCCTGTGCGTCTGCGCTGTTGTAAGATACCGTGAAATCATCACTGAAGGGATAGGAAGACCCGCCGTCGCTACTGATTCCTTTCAAAAGAAAACCCTTATAGGTGTCGGGCAGATCGCCTGCATCGAACACGAGCACCGAATCCACACTCACAGCCAGTACAAGAGAGGTGGACAGCAGCAGGGCTGCTGTCACGATCAAGAAGATTCTCATCCGCCTTTTCATCGATTTACTTTCCTTGCTTTCTACAAATCAATAAGTGATACGTTATGTGAAATCTCTTACCAGATCAGAAATAACAAACAATATGCTTTGGGTCGCCTGTTGTTCCGCTTCGCGCTCCTTTTGCCAGGGCTCTGCGCTGTCAGTGATCAGCACCAACCGGTTGACAGCATCCCATTCCACGGCACGCCCCAGGGCTTCGGACACAAAACGGATGGGCACGACAGTACGGTTCCAGCCTTGAACGATGATGGGTTCGGTATCCATGGTATGAACGACCCCGTTGACGGTATAGGTTTTGGATCCGATGGTCATCACGATGGTACGGTCGCCGGATCGGATCGTCACCTGGTTGGTCTGCCCGTTCCATTCCACGGCAGCGCCCAGGCGTTCGGCTATAAAGCGTACCGGCATCATGGTCCGGTCGTTGTCGTCGATATAGGGGCGCACATCCGGATTGTCCGGGTCGATGGAGACCAGCGCGCCGTTGGCGGCAGCGCCGTAATTGCCGATCTGAAGGGCAATGGTATTCTGCAGCCGCTGGGCTTTGGTGATCGCTGCTTGAGCAGGAGCACCGCCAGAAACAACAGAACCAGTACCAATCGATGCAGGAATTTTAAACCGTATTGTAATAGGAACATTGACTCCCGCATTAAAAAGGGCACCGCCATCAGGCAACGATTTCGCATAAGGCTCTCCTGCTTCCATTGTCGCCAATTCCAAGCCGATGCTTTGATTGCTTATCTTTTGAAAACGAAATCGATAAAACTCCAATCCTTCCGATCCGATGACAGCATACCCTGACTTTTCTTGCAGTCCGTCGGACGTCAGCGCATTTCCGGGCATCACATAGCCTGCAAACTCTATCAGGCCGCTATCCGTATCCAAACTGGTTCCTATCGCGGCCAACTCATTCTTTCCAGATGTACGAGTTGCGAACGACTGAAAAACTGTAGTATCATTTCCTCCCAAATCGATAGGTTTTATAGATGCCGTATTGTATTTCAATGCAAATTGATAGGTATTAA
Organism: Clostridiales bacterium; assembly: GCA_003542355.1. Taxonomy (GTDB): domain Bacteria; phylum Bacillota; class Clostridia; order Peptostreptococcales; family Anaerovoracaceae; genus UBA10908. The sequence goes on from DPKU01000092.1 coordinate 2,296, forward strand.
ACGTTGCGTTCCGAATAGACATAGATACATCAATAATACCATTCGGATCAGGCTCACTGACATTGAATAGTACTTCGCCCTGAACCGTGTCAGTCGCAAATATTCCGAGCGGAAACAGAAGAACGATAATCATGCAGCTGATGATTACTGTAATGTTTATGGCAGTTTTTTTAGCAGACATAATCAGCTCCTATTTCAGTTTTATTGATCAAACACATATTTACACTATTTTCAATAATGTACCATATTTTGTGCTGAAATTACATAGAATTTCAGCACAGAATGAAATTATTTTACCACTATACAGAATGAAGTATGAGCTAGATGTTTACAGTAGGCTCTGCCCAAAGTTGCTCAGTACTATACTCAAGTCGTTTGCATTGATATACGTATCTCCATTGATGTCCACGCCGGATCCGATCACTCCGCTGGAACCAAATACAGCCAACACTGATGATAAGTCTGTCGCGTTGATATAATGATCCCCATTCGTATCGCCGCCTTTCATGGAAATCGGACTAAGAATGGTATCTCCATCGATACCAAAGGCGCTATGTTTATACCACAGATACCCGGCCTTTTAAGCTTTCAAGGTATAGCTCCCCATCAGGATCACGTCGAAGGCGTAGCTGCCGTCGGCATTAGTGACGGTGGTGGCCACCACGCTTCCACCGTCGGACAGGGTGATGGTAACGCCGTCCAGCTTGCCGGAGGTCCGGCCCTGGAGGGCCAGGGTGCCGCTGACGTTAAAGCCGAAGGTCCGCATCTGTTGATACAGAGCATCCAGCAGCGTCTTTTCAGCGGTCAGGTTGGCTTTCGCTTCGGGGATCAAACCGTCGTAGGCGGATCTGGCCGCAAACAGGGCGTCCTTATCGTCCACGGTGAGGGTCTCCACGGTCTCGGCCAGGATGGCCGCATGGGCGATCCGGAAATTAGCGGCATCCGTCACGGCGGCGATCTTGAGGGCTTCGATCTGATCTGCCAGGCTGTCCAACAGGGATTTCTCCGCCGTGAGCTTGGCTTTGGCCTCCGCTGTTAGCGCATCGTAGGCGGCCAAGGCGGCGTTCACGATGGTTTCGTCGGCCACCCGGACGGTGCCCACGGTCAAGGCCAGGGCCGCCGCGTGGGCAGTCTTGTAGTTTTCGGCGTCGATCCGGGCAACCTCCGTCAGGGCGGCGGCAAGCCCAGGAAGGGGTGCGCCGGCCACGGTGAAGTTCTGAGAAGTAGTGGCCGTATAGCCCGATGCCGAGGCAGTCCAGCTGTAGGTGCCATCGGTGAGGGCTGTGGTGGCGGTACCGCCGGCTAACGTGGTGATGCCGGTGGTTTCGCTGCCGGGCCCGGTGATGGTGATGGTGGCGCCGGCCACAGGCGCGCCGCTGTCGTCGTCGGTGATCGTAAAGGTAACGTCGTAAGTCACCTCCAGCGTGATCGTCGGCACCGTTGTATCACCCAGAACAGTTACCTCGCCGGATACAGTCTTGTACCCTTCTTTCGTGATGGTGTAGGAATAAGTGCCGTCGGAAATGCCTATGATCACCGCCCCGCTGGTGACCGTGGCGGTTTTGAGCCCACCGGCCAGAGATACAGTTGCTCCCTCGCCGTTGATCACCGTAAAGGTAACAACGGGCTGTCCGGCGCTTGTAAAATTCACAGTCTTGACCGCTGTGTTGCTGCTGTTGTCTGCAGCCGTAATCACGATCGTATGGGCTCCGTCGGCAAGGCCGCCGGTCAGATCTACCGCATAGCGGCCGTTTCCGTCGATGTACAGGCCTGTGCTCAGATCCACGCTGTCCAGGCTGACGGTGATGTCGGACAGGACAACAGTGCCAAGGACGTCAGTCACCTCAAAGAGGATCTGTCCCATATCGTTGTCCATGATCGCTCCCTCTACCGGCGACAGCACCGTGATCACCGGCGCATCGGAATCGGACAGAAGCGTAACGGTGATGCTGGAAGTAAAGACTTCTTCCGTGCTGTAGTTGGCGCTGTAGTCCGCACCTTTCAGATAGACTTCGTAAACGCTGGTCCTTGGCTTCAGCGTATAGCTGCCGTTAAAAGAACCGAAGCTGTCGGGCACCATGATCGCCGTGGCCACATCGTCCACGAACAGCACGGCCAGATAGCCCGGATCCGTGGCCCCCGTCACCAGGAGCCTTCCATCGTCTTCGTCGTAGCTTGCGGCGGTGGGCGCCGGTACGTTCGCCGGCACTTCCACATAGACTGGGATCTCCACGGTCCGTATGGAGGCATTGCCCGGTCTGGAGGACCAGGGGGCGATCTCGTTCAGGGCCGAGGGCGGCGCGGAAGCCGACACTGTAACGTTCAGCCCCAGGGTATAGGTCCCCTGGACCAGATCGTTGGGCAGCGTAAATTCGGCCACAAAGGTCTTTCTTTCACCGGCCGGTACATCGAAGGTGCCTGCCGGATCCGCGAAAACTCGAACATTCACGTCCGGCGCAGCCAGGTAGTTCCCGCCTGCGTCTTTTAGGTAGGCAGTTTCGAAAGCCACGTCATCCAGACCCGCAAGACCCGAGGTTTCGTATACAGGCACCTGGGTGCTCAGGGTCTGGGTGCCCGGAGCGCTCTGCTCTGCCGAGGCGACACCTGCGGCGGCCAGTCCTTCGGGCTGTGACACCTCAAAGACCGGTCCGTCTGCCGGAATCTGGATCACCTGGAGCGTATAGTATTCTTCTTCGACACCGCCGTTGACCGTAATCGTATAGGAACCGGCGGGATCG
>DPKU01000105.1 GCA_003542355.1 Clostridiales bacterium
ATGTGCTCTCACGCGTGATCCACGGTACAAGGCTTACGCTTTGGGTCGCAGTTCTGGGGGCGTCGCTGCAGCTGGTGATCGGCGTCACCGTAGGTCTCATCTGCGGCTACTTCGGGAAATGGGTCGACAAGCTTTTCTCTTTTCTGACCGATCTTACATGGTGCATTCCCAGTACGATCCTTGCGCTGGCGGTCGTAACGATCATGGGCAAAGGGCTTACGAACTCGGTGATCGCCATCGCAATGGTGTGCTGGGCGTCCTATGCAAGACCGGTACGGGCAAAGACGATGTCCATCAAGACGATGGCCTTCGTGGAAACGGGCGCCGCATTTGGCGAATCTTCCGCAGCGCTCATGTTTCGCTACATTTTGCCTAACGTGGTGCCGGCCCTGATCGTTATGGTCTCCACCACGCTTCCCGCCACCATTCTCTCGACGACAACGCTGTCATTTCTCGGCCTTGGCTCCCAGGCGCCGTCTCCGGACTGGGGTCTTGCCCTTTCCAACGGGATCAACTACATCGGCAGTGCGCCATGGCTCAGCATTTTCCCTGGGATCGCGCTGGTATATACCGTACTGGGTTTCAGTCTGCTTGGCGAAGGCGTAAGAGATATTCTCGATCCGCATATGAAATCGCAGTAGGAAGAGGAGCGATGCATGAATGAAGAATTATTAAAGCTGGAGCATCTCAGCATCGACTATAAAGTGAAGGGCGGGTACCTTTCTGCGGTATACGATGTGAATCTGACGATCCGAAAGGGAGAGATCTTTGCGATCGTCGGAGAGTCGGGCTGCGGAAAATCCACCGTTGCCCACAGCATCATGGCGCTTCTGCCCGGAGGAAACGAACGCATCGACGGGAAGATCCTGTTCAACGGTGAAGATCTGCGGGCGCTGTCGAAGCGTGACATGGAAAAAATTCGCGGTAAGCACATCGGTATGATCTTCCAGAACCCTTTGGATTCTTTGAACCCTGTCTATAAAACAGGCAGTCAGGTGGAAGAGGCGATCCTTCTTGACGGCATCAGCAAAACGGACGCCTGGCAGCGGGTCATCGACTTGTACAAAGACGTCAAAATGCCGGATGCGGAGGAAAGGGCCCACAGCTTTCCCCATGAATTGTCCGGCGGCATGCGGCAAAGGGTCATGATCGCTATGATGCTTTCCAGAAACCCCGAATTGCTGATTGCAGACGAACCCACGACTGCTCTTGACGTTACGATCGAAGCGCAGATCCTGGAAATCATCAAAGATCTGAAGAACACCCACAACACCGCGATCATGCTGATCACCCATAACTTCGGACTTGTGGCAGAAGTCGCAGACAGGATCGCCGTGATGTATGCTGGCGAAGTGATCGAATATGGAGATGTCTTCGAGATTTTTCAAAACGCAAAGCATCCGTATACGAGACTGCTCATGAAGGCCCTTCCCAGAAAAACCCAGAAGGAAGGCCGGCTTCAGACCATCGATGGTTCCGTGCCCAGGATCATGGACAAGAAGCCGGGATGCCGGTTTGCAAACAGATGCCCCTACGCACAGGAAAGATGCGAGGCGGAAACCCCCGCCGAAGTCTTTGCAAGCGAAACCCATATGTATCGGTGCTTCCTTGCCGATGAAGCAGGAAGAGAGGCGTAAGCGATGGCAAAGATGGTAGAACTGATTCATTTGCAGAAGCATTTTGCAGTATCCAATGGGCTGCTCCGGCAGAGCCACCGCACGGTAAAGGCAGTGGATAACATCTCGTTTTCCATTGAAGAGGGCGAGATCGTCGGAATCGTAGGAGAGTCCGGAAGCGGCAAGACCACCTTGGCCAGAGTGATGCTCAGCTTAACAAAAATGACAGGCGGAAACGTGATCATCGACGGCGTGGATCTTTCAAAGGCCACAAAGAAGGATATGGATAAGCTGCACAGAGAGATCGCTGTCGTATTTCAGGATCCGGCTTCAAATCTCAATCCCAGAGAAACCTTGGAAAGCTCCATCATGCGGCCAATGATCATTCACGGTGTTCCCAGGGCAAAAGCCCGAGAAAAGGCGAGAGAAGTCATGGAGATGGTCAAGATGGATCTTCGGTACCTTGACAGCTATCCCCATCAGCTTTCGGGCGGCCAGCTGCAGCGCATTGCGATCGCACGCGCCCTGGCGCTGTCTCCCAAAATCATGATCCTGGATGAACCGACCAGCGCCCTGGACGTTTCGGTCCAGGCCCAGATCCTGAACCTCATGGCCGATCTGCAGGCCCGGCGCGGCCACGCCTNNTCCAGGCCCAGATCCTGAACCTGCTGCTGGATCTCCAGGAGCAGATGAACCTGACATATATGATCATTACCCACGACCTGAATGTGATCAAATATGTCAGCAGCAAGATGGCGGTCATGTATCTGGGGCAGCTGATCGAATTCGGACCTACGGAGACGATATGCGATCACCCTGCACATCCCTATACAAAGGGGCTCATGGATGCAGCGCCCATATTGGACCCCGCTGACCGGGGCCGGGACAAGGAGATCATGAAGGGAGATCCGGGAAGCCTGATCGACCTGGAGATCGGATGCAGATTTTATGCGAGATGCAAGTACGCAACCCCTGAATGCAAGGAACGCGACCCGGAAAACCGGATCGTTGGTGAAGGGCATCAGGTGGCGTGTATTCATCCGCTAAAATATAGTTAGAGAAGGA
>DPKU01000066.1:0-2416 GCA_003542355.1 Clostridiales bacterium
TGCTCCTGAAGAAAAAGGGTGTTGACATCGTTGGCGTCGCCGGCAGAGGCGCCAAAGTAGGCAAATCGATGTATGATTATATCAAGACACCCAAAGGGGACAGACCCGACGTGATCATCGGTGCCCCGGAAGATGTGATCAAAAGAGGCGCAGCCGATGTGGTCCTGACTTGCACAGACTCCTTTACCCGCACCGCTTTCGACCGTCTCAAGTTCGTTTTGGAGCAAGGAATCAACGTGGTTTCCTCCGCAGAGGAAATGTCGTATCCCCAGGCCCAGGAACCGGAGCTGGCAAAGCAGCTGAATGAGATCGCCAAAGCCAACGGCGTTTCCATTCTGGGCACCGGCGTCAATCCGGGACACATCATGGACCTTCTGGTCGTCATGTGGACAGGGATCTGCGAAGAGGTGGAAGAGATCACCGCAAGAAGAGTAAACAGCCTTTCGCCTTTTGGTCCGGCCGTTATGGTCGAGCAGGGCATCGGCATCACAAAAGAAGAATTCATCGAAGGCGTCAAGACCGGCCATCTTTCGGGCCACGTGGGGTTCCACGAATCCATCAAGATGATCGCCGACGCCATTGGCTGGACGGTAGATAAAGTAGAAACCACCATGGATCCCATCATGACCGATGTGGACAGAAAATCCGAGTACGGTTTTGCCAAAGCCGGCAACGTGGCTGGCGTAGCCATGAAGGGCGAAGGCTTTGTCAACGGCGGCAAGAACCTGATCCACATGGATCATCCCCAGCAGATNNAATGTGAACATGGTCAACTCTCCCGAAACGCCGGGCGGCATCGGAACCATCGCAATGTGCGTCAACATGATCCCCCACGTGATCAACGCAAGACCCGGACTCCACACCATGATCGATCTCCCGGTGCCCCGTGCCATCATGGGCGACATGAGAGACCAGATCTGCGAAGAATGCAAGATCGTAAAATAAATATTCTGGACAGGCAGCAGGGGGACGGTGTACATCGTCCCCTGCGCAACAAATACAGGAGGAAGTCTGATGATTAAAAAGGGTGAATGGGTACGGATCCACAATATCGTACTTGAACCTTCGGAAAGAGCACCGAAAATACCCGACGATACCAGCAAGGTCCCGTTGGAGATGTGGACCAAGGGATTCCTGCAGGAGGACGCCGAAATCGGCGATCAAGTCTCCGTAAAAACCGCTGTTGGCAGAATCGCCACCGGAAAGCTGATCGAAGTCAATCCTTATTACACCCACAGCTATGGCAAGTTTGTTCCCGAGCTGATCAAAATCGACACGCAGCTCAGAGAGATCATGTTCGGAGGTGAAGTATAATGGCATTGGCAAAAGACTATGCTTCCGTCATGGGGAGATCCAACGAAATCATGAAAACAGCGCTGGGACTGGATTATCAGGATTTTGAATCCGGTTCGGTGAAATTCGATTACGAAGGACTGATGAAATCCACGGGATATACCCTGGATGAAGTCAATCGCATCCAGAGCCTCACCGGCGTGGGCAACACCCCGCTGTTGGAGCTTCGGAATCTGTCCGCTTTATCCAGAAAATACGCCAAACCCGGCTTCGGCGCACGCATATTCGCAAAAGACGAAGCAGCCAATCCCTCCGGAAGCTTCAAGGCCAGAAGAGCGGCCTGTGCCGTAGCCCATGCCAAAAAGCTGGGCTACAAAGGCGTGATCGCCGCCACGTCGGGCAACTACGGAGCCGCCGTGGCCTCCCAGGCCGCGATGCAGGGCCTGCATTGCATCATCGTGCAAGAATGCTACGACTCCAGAGGCGTGGGACAACCCGAGATCGTCGAGAAAGCCAGACGCTGCGAAGCCTACGGCGCCGAAGTGGTCCAGCTGACCGTGGGGCCGGAGCTGTTCTACAGCTTTCTGTCCCTGCTGGAAGATTCGGGATACTTCAACGCATCCCTCTATTCTCCCTTCGGCATCGCCGGCGTGGAGACCCTCGGATATGAGATCGCCATGCAGTGCCGGGAAAAGCTGGGCAAGGATCCGGAGATGGTCGTCTGCACCAATGCGGGCGGCGGCATGATCACCGGTACGGCCAGAGGTCTTCTGAAGGCCGGCGCAACGAACACACAGTTCGTCGGCGCATCCATCGACCTGACGGGTCTGCACATGGCCTCGGACAAGCAATTCAATCGGAAATCCTGTACGACGGGACATACGGGCTTCGGCGTTCCCTACGCTACGGACCCCGACCACTCCGACGTGCCCAGAAGCGCCGCAAGGCCTCTTCGCTATATGGATCGCTATGTCTACGTGACCCAGGGCGAAGTGTTTTACATCACCGAGGCGCTGGCAAATCTGGAAGGCATCGAGAGAGGCCCGGCGGGCAATACTGCCCTGGCGGCCGCCTTCTCCCTGGCCCAGGAGCTGCCCGAGGATGCGGTGATCGTCATCAGCGA
>DPKU01000066.1:2429-3917 GCA_003542355.1 Clostridiales bacterium
TCTTCGGCGATCCTTCTCAGGATAAACCCGGCCAAAACATCGTGCTGCCGAAAGATCCCAGCCTGATCCGCTGCAAGGACGCAGACCTGGACCGCATGCGCGCATCCCTGATCCGGAAGGCTGCTGCGACACGCAATGCGCATCCCACACCGGAGGATATCGCATTCTTAGCAGAAGAAACCAAGACCGACGAAGCGTTCGTCCGGTCCGTATTGGAACAATAAACGGTACGGGCGGAGCCATCTCCGCCCGTCATTTTCATGAACGAAGGAGAAAAAGATGAAAAGAGCGGATGATTTTCAGGAGAGAAGAAAACATCTGGCAGGAATGACGGACCAGGAACTGTACGATCATTTCTGGGCAGTAACAAGCCAGGTCGTGGATCCTCTGATCGAATTGGGCAAGAAGAACACCACACCCTCCATCGAAAGAGCCGTCTTGATGCGGATGGGCATTTCTTCTCAGAAAACACAGGCCATCGTCGAGGGCTGCATGGACAAAGGACTCATGGGCAAGGGCGCAGGCCACTGCGTGTATAAGCTGTCCAAGGCCAAAAATATCAGCCTTCGCGAAGCCGGAGATCTCCTGGCCGGAGGCAAAGGCTGGGACGAAGTGGCTGCATCGTTCAAAGGAGGCAAGTAATATGGCACAGGAGAAGCTGAACAAGAATGTGAAGATCGATGTGGAAGAGATCCTCAAAGATCTGGAACACTATGCGCCTCGCAGAACAGGATGGACCTGGAGAAAAAAGGATCCCGATCTCACCATGGGTCCTTTCCAGTATCGGGACATGTCCCAGCCCTTGAAGCAGAGCACAGGATTACCTTCATCGAAGTATTTTGACTACATGGATCCTCAACCCTCTGAAGTGATCACCACTGAGATCGCATCAGGCCGGTTCGAGGATGATATTCGCAGAATGCGCATGGGCGCGTGGCACGGTGCAGACCATATTATGGTCATCCGCACCATGGGCCAGTCCCATATCGACGGACTCATCGAAGGAACCCCAGCCGGCATTGGCGGTGTTCCCATCACCCGCAAGCAAGTTCGGGCCCAACGGAAAGCCCTGGATCTGATCGAGGACGAAGTCGGCCGTCCCATCAACTATCATTCCTATGTATCTGGTGTGGCCGGTCCCGATGTGGCGGTCATGTTCGCCGAAGAAGGCATGAACGGCGCCCATCAGGATCCTCAATACAACGTGCTGTACCGGAACATCAACTGTGTCCGCTCCTTTGTGGACGCCTGCGAATCCAAAAGGATCATGACCTGGGCCAATATCGCCCAGATCGACGGCGCTCACAATGCCAACGCCACTGCCAGGGAAGCCTGGAAAGTGATGCCTGAGCTGATCGTTCAGCACGCCATCAACTCCCTGTTTTCCGAAAAAGCAGGCATGAAACCCGAGAACATCTGCCTGTCCACCGTCCCGCCCACAGCGCCGCCGGCACCTTGTGTCTATCTGGACCTGCCCTATGCGGTAGC
>DPKU01000203.1 GCA_003542355.1 Clostridiales bacterium
GTGCCGGCCTCAAACTGCATAACGATTCTGGAGACGGTGCCCTTCTTTGCCGTGGAGGGCAGCGCGATGATGGGTCGTCCGTTTTTGGCTTCTTCGGCGCCCCGTATGTAGTCCAGTTGGCCACCTACGCCGCTGAACACCGTGGAGCCCATGTAGTCTGCGTTCACCTGGCCCATCAGATCCACCTGCAGGGCGGAGCAGATGGCGACCATGTTATCGTTTTTCGAGATGGTGCTTACGCTGTTGGTATAATCCACCGGGAAGAGGCGGATCATATTGTTGTGGTCCACAAAGTCGTAGAGATCACGGGTGCCCTGGATAAACGTGGCCACGATCTTTCGGTTGTGCAGTGTCTTGGCCGCACCGTTGATGACGCCCGACTTGATCAAAGGAAGTACGTTGTCGGAAAACACCTCTGTATGGATGCCCAAATCCTTCTTGTCGGTCAGGAACTTCAGGATCGCATTCGGGATCGTCCCCTGGCCCATCTGAATGGTGTCTCCGTCCCGGATCAGCGTGGAGATGTTATATCCGATCTGCTCGGCTACCGGGTCGTCACGGTTCATCAATGGGATTTGGTAGGGTTCTTCATCGTAGTGTACGAAACGATCGATCTCCGATACGTGGATCATCGTATCCCCGCAGACATAGGGCAGCCGCTCGTTCACCTGGGCAATGGTCAGCTTCGCCTTTTCCACGATCACCCGGGTCTGATCACAGGACAGCCCCATGTTCACATAACCGGCCTCATCGGGAGGCGTGCAGGAGATCAGAGCCACATCGCAGCCCACCCGGCCCTCCCGGATCGCCCGGGGCTGGGCATAAAAATGCATGGGGAGCAATGCGCCCCGGCCGGCCTGAAGGCATTCCCGGGTTCCGTTGGCCGCAAAAAACGTTTCCACTATAAAATGTCCTTCATACTCGGGCGCCGCATAGGGCGCATCGCCGATGTTCAGCCCCTGAACCAGCCGTACGCCTTCCAGTTCGTCTTTTCTTTCCAGCAATTTCCGTATCAAATACCGGGGCTCCGATGCGGCATGCCCCAGAAATATTTCGTCTTTTGACTGGATCATCCCCACTGCGTCCCGGGCGTCTACTGTCCTGTCTTGATAGATTTGCTTCCAATCCATATCGTGCTTTCTCCTTTTTACACTATAAATTATTTACTGCCAAGAATGCTCCGGATCCGCTCCAGACCCGCTTCGATCGTCGCTTCCTCCTGGGCGAACACCAGTCTTAAATATCCCTCTCCGCAATCCCCGAAGGCATTGCCCGGAGTGGTGACCACCTGGACTTTTTCCAGCAGCATGTGTGCCAGCGCATCGGAAGTCATGCCGGTCTTTCGAATATTTGCAAAGGCATAAAAGGATCCGCCGGGCATCAGACAGGAGATCCCCTTGATGCTGTTGAGTCCGTCCACCAGAATATTTCTGCGCTTTTCGTAAGCTCTGGCCATTTCCCAGACCGCATCCTGCGGACCGTTAAGTGCTTCGGCAGCCGCCACTTGAACGGCAGAGGTGACGTTGGAACCCATGGCTTCCTGGAGCAGCGTCATCTGTTCACGGACCGCAACGGGTGCGATGATATAGCCCACACGCCAGCCGGTCATGGCGTAAGTCTTGGACAGACTGTTCACTGTGATCACGTGGTCGGCCATACCCGGAAGAGAAGCGATGCTGCAGTGTTTCTTACCGTCGAAAATAATGGTTTCGTAGGGTTCGTCGGAAACGATCACCAGATCGTGTTTCACAGCGACTTGGGCGATCTTTTCCAGGTCTTCTTTTTCCAGGATCGCACCTGTTGGGTTGCAGGGCGAGTTGATGAGGATCGCCCGGGTCCGGGGCGTGATGGCCGCTTCCAGAGCCTGGGGTGTTACACGAAATCGATCTTTTTCGTAGGTTTCCACCACTACGGGCACAGCTCCGGTCATACCGATGTACTGTAAATAATTAGGAAAACAAGGTGCATGTACGATCACTTCGTCTCCCGGATCCACCAGGGTAAAAAACGTGAGCAGCAGCGCGGCACCCGCGCCAAAAGCGATGTGCACGTTATCCTCGCTGCAGTCAATGCCGTTGAATTCTCTGGACTTTTTTGCCACAGCTTCACGCAGCATCTTGAGTCCCTGACAGGAAACATAGTGGGTATATCCGTCTTCAAAAGCATTTTGCACAGCCTTTATCACATTGGGCGGCGTGGGAAATGCCGTATCACCCAGGCCGAAGCTGATCACATTATCATACTTTTCGGCCATGGCAAACATGGCCCGAATGCCCGACGGTGGCATGGAAAGAATTTTATTGCTGACTTTCATGGGTCCCTCCTCTTGGATCCTTCGGAATACAGCTGCATCCCTATTCCATTATCAATTAATAATTTGCAATTATCATGCCACCATTTCAAGGCGCCCATTCCCGGCATTGCAGGGGCGGTCAGGTTATGCTTCCGGAAAACCAGATGCATTACGCCATCAATTTCAAATATGCATCAATCTGCGGCGACGAACGAAAAAAGAAGGCCACCGGCCTCCCGCTTTCGCCAGGGAGGCCTGCGGCCTTGCAGCTGTATCATCAGCCTTTTTTCCAAGAACTCTTCAGTCCCACGATTTGATTGAATACCGGTGCGCCCTCTTTGCTGAGAACGGTATCGGCAATGTAATATCCGTTCCGGAAGAACTGGAATCGTTCTCCGGGGACGGCCTTCTGTATGGAAGGTTCCGCTTTGGCGGTCAGCTCTTGTCTGGATTCGGGATCAAATACCTGCTTGCCCGTCTCTTCGTCCGGGAAAGACAAATATCCGTACTGACGAACGGGGATATTCACGGCGTTCCCTGCATCGACCCAATGGATGGTTCCCTTGGGCTTTCTTTCCTCGAATCCACTGCCGCTCTTCGTGGCCGGATCGTAGGTGCACAGGATCTCCGTGATATTGCCTTGTCCATCCTTGACCACGTCGGTGCAGGTGATAAAATAGGCACCCTTCAGCCGCACTTCGCTGCCGGGATACAGCCGGAAATACTTTTTCGGCGGGATTTCCATAAAGTCCTCCCGTTCGATGTACAGTTCACGGGAAAATGATATTTCCCGCATGCCCATTTCGGGCACGGACATGCTGTTTTCGATCGGTNNCCGGCAGCATCTCCTGCTGCCCTTCCGGGTAATTGGTGATGATCACCTTGACCGGATCCAGAACAACCATGCGGCTTTCCACCTGGTCCTTCAGATCGTCCCGGACAAAATATTCCAGCATGGACATCTCTACCTGGCTGTTGGCCTTGGATACCCCCACCGCATCACAGAAAGCGCGGATGGCTTCCGGTGTATAGCCCCGTCTGCGGATGCCGGCGATGGTGCAGAGCCTGGGGTCGTCCCAGCCTTCCACTTCGCCCTCGCCCACCAGTCGCTTGATGTTGCGCTTGCTCATGATGGTATTGGACAGATTGAGCTTGGCGAATTCGATCTGCCTCGGTCTGATTGCTTTTTTCTGGATTATGAGG
>DPKU01000154.1 GCA_003542355.1 Clostridiales bacterium
GAGATGGAAGAAGAGTTGGGGCTGCCGCCTCACAGGGTTACGCTCCTGGGGCAATTCGATACGCTGCACAATTATACAGGCGTCACCATCCACACGTTTATCGGCCAGATCGCGCACAGTGATCTTCCCAATATCGTGATCCAGGAAGAAGAAGTGGAGCAGATATTCCTGGTGCCTCTGCAGTTCTTTGCAGACAACAAGCCGTATATCTACGATTTCAATGTCGTGGCGGAAATCAAGGACGATTTTCCGTATCACATGGTATCGTCTCCGCACAAATACGACTGGATCAAAGGACGATGCAACGTTCCCATATGGAATTACGGTGAGTTCTCCATTTGGGGCCTCACGGCGCGGATCGTCGTTCATTTCCTCAAGACTTTTAATGAGCAATAAAGAAGAGCCCTTCGGGGCTCTTTCAGATTAGGGAGAAAAAATGATAACAATCACTAACGTAAGCCTTACTTTCGACGGGTCCCCATTGTTTAAGAATGTGAACCTGAAATTTACCCCCGGAAATTGCTACGGGATCATCGGTGCAAACGGGGCTGGAAAGTCCACTTTTCTAAGAATTCTGTCGGGCGATCTGGAACCTTCCACCGGGGACGTAAAAATTCCCGAGCACATGCGCATATCCGTTCTGAAGCAAGATCATTTTGCATTTGATCGATTTTCAGTTTTAGATACGATCATCATGGGCAATGCCAGATTGTACGAGATCATGAAAGAAAAAGACGCCTTGTACGCCAAGGAAGATTTTTCCGACGAGGACGGCTTGATGGCCTCGGTGCTCGAGGGTGAATTTGCCGAGCTGAACGGCTGGGAGGCCGAGTCCGACGCAAGCAGACTGATTCAGGGCCTGGGTCTTGACGTGGATTTGCTCTACCGTCCGATGGATTCGTTGACAGGAAATGAAAAGGTCAAGGTGCTGCTTGCACAGGCGCTGTTCGGAAAGCCAGAAATCATTTTGCTGGACGAGCCGACCAACCATCTGGATGTGGGCGCTGTCAGCTGGCTGGAGAATTTTCTGATGGACTATGAGGGGACTGTGATCGTCGTTTCCCATGACAGGCATTTTCTCAATACCGTATGTACCAGTGTCGTCGATGTGGATTACGGCAAAATCAACATGTTCGTGGGCAATTACGAGTTTTGGTACGAATCCAGCCAGTTGATACAAAAGATCATGAAGGACCAGAATAAAAAGAGCGAGGATAAGATCAAAGAGCTGCAGAGCTTTATCCAAAGGTTTTCCGCAAACAAGTCCAAATCCAAGCAGGCAACGTCGCGAAAGAAACTGCTGGATAAAATTACGGTTGATGAACTGCCGGCGTCCTCCCGGAGGTATCCTTTTGTCGGGTTTACGATCGATCGGCCGATTGGCAAAGACGCGCTGTTTGTCACGGGGATCAGCAAGACGGTCAATGGCGTAAAAGTGCTGGATCGTGTGACCTTTCAGATGAACAGGGAAGACAAGATCGCTTTTGTGGGCGAAAACGAGATCGCAAATACAACGTTTTTCAAGATATTGATGGGCGAGATCGAGCCGGATGAAGGGAGCTTCAAGTGGGGCGCCAGTACGACACAATCCTATTTTCCTGTAGATCATTCCGCTTTTTTCAACGGCTCCGAGATGAATCTGGTGCAATGGCTGGGGCAATATACCCATGAAACGACCGAGGCCTTTATGCGCGGCTTCCTCGGCAGGATGTTGTTTTCCGGCGATGACGTATTCAAACCGGTAAAAGTCTTGTCCGGCGGAGAGAAAGTACGCTGCATGCTGTCCCGGATGATGCTGTTTGGCGCTAATATCCTCGTCCTGGATCAGCCTACGAATCATCTGGACCTGGAGTCCATTACCGCTCTGAACAACGGGCTGATCGACTTCAAGGGCGCCATGCTTTTTTCTTCCCACGACCACCAGTTTATCCAGACCGTTGCAAATCGTATCATTGAAATCCAAAAGGACGGAAGCATCATCGATAAGGTATGTACTTACGATGAGTTTATTGAATCGTTATCATAAAACAAAACAGCACCCGAAAATGAAGTGCACCCCAAACGATAGACACAAAGTCTAATGTTTGGAGGTGCACTTTTTATCGAATGGGCCGATTCTTATTTCTTCCTGACAAAACGGATCTGGCAGGTAGGTGCGCCTTCCGCGATGGTCTGGGGCAGTTCCAGGTCACAGCCGTAAGCTTCGGCGATCCCCCGGTCTCCCATCATGGCCAGTTCGCAAAGCCGGGGCATTTCTTCGTCGGAGGCCCCTTGCTTGATCCACTCGGCGACCAGAGGGCAATAATTGAAGTCCACTGCAAAGTAGTCGTCTGTGCATTCGACGATGTCCATTTCGAATACTTTCTGTCCGATTTCCTCCTTGAAGGATTCTTTCATAAGGTTTTTCAGACTCTGTGTATCTGCCGGCTTGGAAGTTCCTTCTCCATGTATGATTCCACAGCGATAGATCGCTTTTTCGGTGAACTCATCGGTGAGCCCTGCTTTTTTTGCTTCGTCCAGCATCAGGTACATCCAGAGCGCTCTGTGGCCGATCATGGAGCGGTAGGTTTCGATGATCGGATCCGTGATCGTTGTTGTATTTTTGATAGTACTCATAGTTTTTCCTCGCATTTTCTCTCTGGCGGAAATGCTCCGCCTGCACACAAACCATTGATATTCACATATATATTACGCCGTCCGGCATACCCGATGCAAGGAAAATATGATATATTGTAAGCAGGTATTCGCATGCAAGGAGGCGCCGGAATGCTTTGGAACATCTTTAAAACTTTTTTTCGCGTTGGTCTGTTTACCATTGGCGGCGGCTATGCGATGCTGCCTGTACTGCAGGAAGAACTGACAAAACGCTGCTGGCTGACTGATGAAGAATGCCTGGATGCGATTTCACTGGTGAATGGACTGCCGGGACCTTTGGTTGTCAATGGCGCCGCCTTTATGGGCTATAAAATGAAAGGCGTGCCCGGTGCTTTTGCCGCAGTCATGGGCGCGATCACGCCTTCGATCGTTGTGATCCTGGTCGTTGCATCGGTGTTCTCCAGTATCACAGAACACCCCTGGGTCCAGGCTTTTTTTGCGGGGGCAAGACCTGCAGTCT
Source organism: Clostridiales bacterium (assembly GCA_003542355.1). Classification (GTDB taxonomy): domain Bacteria; phylum Bacillota; class Clostridia; order Peptostreptococcales; family Anaerovoracaceae; genus UBA10908. The sequence continues at coordinate 3,116 of DPKU01000154.1, forward strand.
GTGCGCTTTTGGTATATTCCATGGTCCGGATGGGACGCTCGGCCCAGCTGCAAAAGTGGTACAACGCAGTTCTGGCTGTGGCGGCGCTTGTTGCGGTCGGCTTTCTGGGCGTTCCCCATGCCATCGCCATTCTTTCGGCTGCTTTGATCGGGATCCTGGTCTGTCGCTTCAGACCGGATGAACAGGAGGAGGATGATCATGAGCCTTCTCGGTAAACTCTGTCTGTTCTTCCTGAAGGCCGGCGCTTTTTCCTTCGGCGGCGGATATGGCGTGCTGTATATGCTGCAAAACGAGATCGTATACAAGAATCACTGGATGTCTCCCGAGGAGTTTGTGGACGTGGTGGCCATCGCAGAAATGACACCGGGTCCCATTGCCGTCAACGCATCTACCTTTGTCGGATACAAGCTCCTGGGCCCTTTGGCCGGGATCCTGGCTACGCTGTGCATCGTGGCCGTCCCGTTCGCCCTGTCGTTGGCTGTCAGCATTTTTTATCAAAAATTTAAAAATAACTGTTATGTCAGGGGTGCGCTGAAAGGCATTCGCCCTGCTGTGATCGGCTTGATTGCAGCCGTCAGCCTGGGCATTGCGGAAGTCTCTTTCCCGGACGGTTTGTCGGTGGGTATTTTTATTCTGGCAGCGGTACTCCTTTTTAAGTGGAAAGTGCATCCGATCTTTGTGATGCTGGTATCAGGCTTGACGGGGATCGTTTTGTACGCTGGAATCTTTGCATAGGCGCATGTCAGCCGGGAGGAATGAAATGAGTTTGCTTGCTTCACTGCCCAGGATCGTGGAGGATTGCCGTCTGGAGTACGAAAGATCGCTGGCGCAGGACGAACCGGTTCTGTTTCACCTTCGGGATCAGATGGGATCTGCCGGCGAAAATCAATTGGTATTGGGCGATAACCTGGATTGGCTGCATTCTTTGGTACAGCAAAAGGAAGGACTTCAGAAAATAGCGCTGATCTATGTGGATCCGCCCTTTTATTCCGGCAGCAACTATCGGGCGGAGGTCCGGATCTCTTCTGAAAAACAGAAGATCAAAGGAATCAAAAGCAAAGCCTACGAGGACAAATGGGGCCCCGGGATGGAAGGTTTTCTGTCCATGCTCACCCTTCGGCTTCTGTATATGAAAGATTTGCTGGCCGACGACGGAGGCATCCTCGTCCATCTCGACTGGCGCGCAGTGCACTATGTAAAAGTAATTATGGACGAACTGTATGGTCAGAAGCGATTTGTGAATGAGATCATCTGGAACTACAAATCCGGCGGCGTTTCCAGTCGTTCCTTCGCCAAGAAGCACGATACGCTATTGTATTACGCCCGAGGCGACAGGCATTACTTTGATGCTGCAAAAGAGAAATCCTACAATCGTGCCTTCAAGCCTTATCGCTTCAAAGGTGTGAAAGAGTATAAGGATGAGCTGGGCTGGTATACCATGGTGAATCGGAAAGATGTCCTGGACGTGGATATGGTGGGACGTACATCTCACGAGCGGACTGGTTATGCCACACAGAAACCGGAGCGATTGATCGAGATCCTGCTGGAAAGCTGCACGAAGCCAGGCGATCTGTGCGCGGATTTCTTTGCGGGATCAGGAACGCTTCCGGCCGTGGCCTATCGGATGGGCCGCCGGTTCATGGCCTGCGACAACAGTCTTTTGGCCATGGCCTCATCCCGGAAACGACTCACAGCCATGGACGCACCTTTTTCCTATTTCGTCTCTTCGAAGGAGGAGAAT